>DATABX010000027.1:0-7323 GCA_036259335.1 Actinomycetota bacterium | reverse complement strand
CGAGAGCGAGCTGGCTCGCCAGCTCATGGAAGACGTGCCCTCGGCGTCGCTCGTCTACGTCCGGGGCGGCTGAGATTTCGGAATCGCCGGCACCATCGATGTTTCGTTCGGCCATCAACACAGGAGGACGGCAATGCAAATTGACAGCTATCAGCACGGAGAGCCCTCGTGGCAGGACCACGGATCAGCCGACCCGGACAAGGCAGCGGAGTTCTACTCCGCCCTGTTCGGTTGGGAGATCCCCCCGGGCGACCCCAACATGGGCGACTATCGCAACTGCCTGCTCAACGGGTCGACGGTGGCGGGGATGGGCTCGAGCATGGGCGAGGGCATGCCCCCGGTCTGGTCGACCTACGTCAACGTCGACGACGCCGAGGCGATCGCTGCGCTGGTCACCGACAACGGCGGTCAGGTGATAGTCGCCCCCTTCGCTATCGCCGAGTTCGGCACAATGGGCGTGTTCGCCGACCCCACCGGCGGCGTTATCGGCGTGTGGCAGCCGGGTAGCCACAAGGGTGCCGAGGTGCGTAACGAGCCCGGCGCCGCCTGCTGGCACGAGCTTATGACCACCGACACCGACGCCGCAGCCGCCTTCTACTCGGCGGTCTTCGGCTGGACCGCCGGCTCCCACGGCCCATCCGCCGGCCCCGGCGGCTACATCGAGTTCAAGTTGGGCGAGAGGATGGTGGCGGGAATGATGGCCAAGCCGCCGTCGATGCCGGCCGAGGTGCCGCCGTTCTGGAGCGTCTACTTCGCAGTGGACGACGCCGACGCCACCGCAGCCAAGGTCACCGAGCTCGGCGGGGAAATTCTCATGGGACCGGTCGACATGCCCCCCGGCCGCCTGGCGACCGTGCGGGACTCCACCGGCGCGGTGTTCAACATCCTGAAGAGCGCTAGAGGGTAGGAGCCGGGGATCAGTCGGGCGGAAGTCCCGGGCTGCCCGACGCGGTGCTTCCGAGACCGCCCTGCCCCGGGGGTGGTGCCGCCGGGGGCTGGGGCGGGGGCGGAGGCGCCGAGGAGACGTTGCTGCCGTTGATCGTCCCGTCGACCACAACCGTCGACGGCGCACCCGATCCGCCGGTGGACTGGTTGACCCGGGGTTCGGCCACCGTGCCGTCGCTCTCGAACGAGCCGTTCGGCTGAAGCTTGGGCAGCGGCAGACCGAGCTGCCGGAACAGCTGGACCGCAATGTCGGGCGGCGGAGGGCCCTGGCTGGCCGGAGCGGCCGGTGGAGCGGTCCGCGAGCGCGCGTTTCCTGCGGCTCGGGGCTGGGCCGCCGAAACCGCAGAGGGCAGACCCTCGACGACCGGCTCGGGCGGGGGCGGCGGCACGTCGACCACCTGCTGCGGGAAATCAAGCACGGCATCCGAGTCCTGGGTCAACGTCATGTCGGAGGCCGCCGCCGGCATCCCGGCCAGTACGCATCCGTCCGACCCGACAATCGCCCGGAACCCCAGCCCCTCGCCGCCGCCGGCGCACTCCTCACCCCTGGCGGGAAGCATCTCCAACAACCGAGGCCCGGAGAAAACCAGCAGGGCGGCAACCGGAACCGCGGCCAGCGCCAGCACCCGCCGCAGGGTGAGGGTGGTCACCCAAACCTGAGCTAGCAGGAACCAGCGGACCAGAGCGACGCTCAGCGGACGGTGCGCATTACGCCTCCCGCGGCGGGCGGCCGGCCGGGCCGGCTTGCGGCGTGCCAAGGTCCAGCGACGGGCCGATCGAAGGCCTCTGGCCGTCCGGATTGCGATAGGTCACCTCTTGGAAAGACGGGCTGGGACGGATTCTACGCTCGAAGTTTACCGACCGGAACACCCCAGTCCCGGGCTATCCCCCAGCTTGCCCGCGCCGGAGGGCAGGCCCGGAGGGTTTCGGCAACCTTTTGCTCAGCCTGAGGGAAAAGGAAGGACCCCGAGGGCCATCAGCAGGGACAACCAGCCGGATTCGGCGTTGTGCTGCACCACCCTGCCGTCGGCAACCTCGTCGATCGACACGTTCTGGAACCGGACCCGCTTACCGGTGGCCGCGATGCCGAGCCACTCGCCGGTGTGGGTTCCTTCGAACCAGGCGTGCGTGCACACCAGGTTGCCCTCGGCAACCTGCTTTTCGATCGTCACCTTCAGATCCGGGAAGCCGGACCTCAGGGCCGGGATGCGCTGTCGTGTCTCGTAGTAGCCGGGATGGCCGGCAAGATCGTCGAGGTTCCCCTCGACGATGATTCCGGTCAGCCGGCGGAGAAGTGCTTTGTTGGCCTCCAGCACGCCCGATGGGGCGTCGGCAATTCCGGTCATTGGCCTCTCCTTGTTCGATCCAGGGGATATTCTCCCCGCTGTGCCCATTCGAGTGGTTCTGGCAGAGGACAGCTTCATCGTCCGGGAGGGCGTTGCGCGCCTTATCGAGTCGGTTCCCGAGCTCGAGCTGGTCGCCACGTGCGCCGACTACGACTCGCTGATGGAGTCGGTGGAGAAGCACCGGCCGGATGTCGTGCTGACCGACATCCGGATGCCGCCCAGCGGCACCGACGAGGGGATCCGGGCTGCCGCCGAGATACGCAAGCGGTGGCCGGAGATCGGGGTTGTGGTTCTCAGCCAGCACGCCGACGCCGCCTACGCACTCAGCCTGTTCGAGGGGGGTTCGGAGCGCCGGGCCTACCTGCTGAAGGAGAGGGTCGCGGACCTCGACCACCTGCTCGGCGCCATCAGTCAGGTGGCGACCGGCGGCTCGGTCGTCGACCCGAAGGTGGTGGAGGGGCTGGTCACCATGCGCTCCAAGCGCAAGGAGTCGCTGCTGCGGCACCTTACCCCCCGGGAGACCGAGGTGCTCGCGCAGATGGCGCAGGGCAAGAACAACCACGCCATAGCCGAGGCGCTGGTGCTCTCCGACCGGGCAATCGAGAAGTACATCAATGTGATCTTCTCCAAGCTGGAGCTGTCCTCCGAGATGGACCTCCACCGGCGAGTCAAGGCGGTGCTGCTGTTCCTCTCCGAGCAGGGGGGCTGACCCCACCCCGGATATACATGGAAACACTATGGCGGCGGGGACCGGCGAAGCGCAGAATTCGGGTATGAGCGAGAAATCTGTCCGGGTGCTGATAGTGGACGACCAGGCCCCCTTCCGGGACGTGGCCCGGCTCGTGGTCGAGTTGACCGACGGCTTCGAGGTCGCGGGCGAGGCGGTAACCGGCGAGGAGTCCGTGGAGATGGCCCGTTCGCTGAAGCCGGACCTGATCCTCATGGACGTGAACATGCCGGGGATCGACGGGACCGAGGCGACCAAAATCATCCTCGGCGAGACCTCCGGAGTGGTGGTCCTGCTGCTGTCCACCTACGAACCGGCCGAGTACGAACCCCGGGCCGCCGAGGCGGGAGCCGCCGCCTACATCCCCAAGTCGGCCTTCGACCCCGACCGGCTGGAAGCCGCCTGGAGCGCGGCAGTCAAGAGCAGGGCCGCTACTTAGCCTTCGCCGGCTCCAGCGCCCCGGCGGGGACCCGGCCCCGGACCTTCGTGCCCTCGCCCTCCCTGGAGATGACCAGCAGGTCGCCGCCCAGGGCGTCCATCCGGTCGGACATGTTCTGCCGCCCGCTGCCCCGGCCGGTGGAGCCGGCGTCGAAGCCGGGGCCGGTGTCCGCCACCTCGAAGGTCAGCACCTGAGGCGTGGCCGATAGTGTGATGGTCACCTCGGCGCCGCCGGCGTACTTGGCGGCGTTTTGCAACGCCTCGAGGCAGCAGAAGTACACCGCCGCCTCGACCTCCTGGGAGTAGCGCCCCACCTCGCCGGTCACCGTCACGTTCAGCGGCGACTTGTTGGCCTGCGCGGTCAGGGCGGTGGTCAGCCCCCGGTCGGCCAGCAGCGGCGGGTAGATGCCCCGGGCCAGGTCACGCAGGGTCTGCAGGGTGTCGTCGGCCTCCTTCTGCAGCTGCGAGAGGAAGGTCTTGACCTTCTGCTCGGTGGCCACCCGCTCGGCCAGCGACAGCTTCACCTTCAGCGCCACGAGCTGCTGCTGGGCGCCGTCGTGCAGGTCCCGCTCCAGCCGCCGGCGCTCCTGGTCCTGCGCCGCCACCAGCCGCTGCCGGGAGGCCTTCAAGTCCTCCAGGCGTTCCCGAAGCTGCTCGGTCAACCGGACGTTTCGCAGCACCACCCCCGCCTGGGCCGCCAGGTCACGGAGCAGCTTGGACTCCACCGGCGTAAGTGCCTCCCCCGGGCGCTTCTTGATCGACAGGGCCCCCAGCAGCTCTCCCCGGTGGTAGACCTCGGCGACGCCGTCGGTCCCCGGGATCACAAGCTTTCCGCCTTCCCGGGACGGGGCGCCTTCGTGTCCGGTGGATCCCTCGGGGTGGCCGGCGGCCGGCCGGATATGGTTCCCGACCTTCAACCACACCTGTGCCGAGTCGGCGCCGGTGCCCTCGGCCAGGGTACGCGCCATCTGCGGGAGAAGGTCCTCGGCCGCAGACGCGGTAGCCATGGTGGAGCTGAACTCGCTGAGCACCTCGTAGGGAGTGGCTCTTTTGCCGTAGACCAGGCGGTTGGCAAGCCGCTCCACGCCCTCCCTCACCGGCTGGAACGCAACCGCCACTATCCCGGTGGCCACGATCGACAGCAGCAGGTTGTCGCTCGCCGCGCCCACCAGGCGGCCGATTCCGACCACCACGCCGACGTAGACGAGCCCGACGAACCCCGCCAGGACACCGTAGGCCAGCGTGCGGCTGAGGAACCGGTCGATGTTCCACAGCCGGTACCGGAGCAACCCGAGGATCAGGGCGATCGGGATCAGGGTGAACACCGGCTGGAAGATGCGGAAGATCACCAGCGGCAGCTCCTGCGGCCGCCCGGCAAACTGGTCCTGGCTCACGAAGCGAATGCCCTGCGAGAGAACGAACAGGCCGATGACCAGCGCCGGGGTCAGCGCCCAAAACAGCAGCTTGGACTGCTGGTGCTCCTCCGCCGTCTGCGACTGCCGGACCCGGTACGCCTGGGCGGCGACCGCCGCCACCGGGGTGATCAGGCCGAAGAACGCGATCAGCGAGACGGTGGTCGAGACCTCCTCCAGGCCCTCGGGCCGGAAGGAGACGTAGGTGAGGCCGATGGCCACCGGCGAGTACAAAAGCACCTTCGCCCATCCCGGCCACCGGGGGATCAGCTTGCCGTCCGGGAACAGCAGCAGCGCGGCGATGTAGGCGCCCCCTGCGACCAGCCGGTGGGCCGAGAACAGCGACGACTCGAGCACCGTCTTCGGCATGGCGTGGTACACGCCCGCCGCCTGCAGGTTGAAGACCGCCGCCGTTCCCACCATGCCCACCGCCAGCAGACGGGCCGTCCAGTCCCGGGGCCGGAGCCGCAGCAGAAGCCCGGCCAGCACCAGGTTGAACGCGCTGAACAGGTAGTCGATGGCCAGGCCGGCCGGTGGGTGGGGGTCGTGGGCGGCGTCGGCCATGCCCTGCGCCACCCGCGCCACCACCCCCTCGCCGAAGCCGATCACGTGCAGGCGGTCGTGAAGCGCGTAGTCGTCGGTGGCCAGGACCGCGATGATCCCGAAGCTCATGACCAGCAGCGAGGAGACGACCAGTCCGGTGAAGCAGACGGCGAACAGCAGGTCGGACGGCGACAGTCGAGCCCGGCCCGACGGCACTGCGGCGGCCGGCGACTGCCTGCTGCTTCCGGCCTCGGTTTCGACAGTCATCGCACCGTTCGCACCGGCGTTACCGCACCGTGATCGTGCCGGTCATGGGCGGGTGGATCAGGCACGCGTACTTGTAGGTCCCCGGCCTGGAGAACGTGATGCTGTACTCGACGTACGGGTCGGCGGCAATCAATCCCGATGAGAAGAACCCTTCGCCGTCCCAGGTCCCGGCGTCGATCACCATCGGCTCGGGGGTTTCGTCCTCGAAGTTCGGCTCCGGGGGTTGAGGTGCTCCTCCGGCCGCCGGCGATATTCGAGGGTTGTAGACCACGGTCCCGTCGTCCTCGACCGAGATGATCGGGAAGTACCGGGGGACGTCGAAGCTGATCGTGTGCTGCCCGAGGTTTATCCAGGTCACCTTCTCGCCGGCCTCGGCCTCGATTTCCTTCGGGATGAACTCGTTGATGCCGCCGACGAACGAGCTCTCGGCGTACAGCCCGGACAGGTTCCCACGGAAGAAGTTGGTGCCCGGCCGGAGATGCCCGGACTCCCGCAGGAACGCCGCCTGGTCCTCCGGAACCTCCAGCTCGCCGTCCTGAGCCTTCTGGAGCTCGTCACGCAGCGGCTGGGCCGCGAACTCGATCTCTTCGCGGGCCTGGCGGTTGACCTCGTCCTGCGAGGGAATCCGCTCACCCTCCCCGACCACCGTGATCGCTCCACTCATCAGGGCACCGTGGTAGTTGCAGTAGTAGTAGTAGGTCCCCTCGTCGATGTCCTCGGACAGGGGCACCCGGAACTCGTTGCCGCCGGAGCCCTCGTACGGGATGAACCCGCTGTTGTAGTAGGTCTCGGTTCCCTTGAAGGGAGTCTGGGTCTGCTCCTCGCACGGCTCTTTGACGTCCTCCGGGATAGTCCCCCCGGCTTCGATGTAGCAGGGCTGCGCCGCGGCCTGGTTCACGTCCTCGAAGCTCTCGCCGAACATGTAGGGCAGGATCTGCTCGGCCGCCTGGACGTCGGCCGGCGGGTCCTCCGGAAGCGGCTCACCCTCCTTCATCGCTTCGATGTACGGGTCGACCAGGCTCACCAGGTCGTCCACCAGGGTGCCCATGGTTACGCTGTGCGGCTCGCCGGTCCACGTCTGCCTGAACACCGCCGTGTCGCCGGGGCGGAGGGTGATCTTGCGGGGGTAGTACTCGAGGAAGTAGCTGCCGAACTCGTCGTGGCTGAAGTCCACCCGGACGGTGCGCTCCTGCGGGCCGGAGTCGTCGCCGCCGGTGCAGGCACCCAGCAGGGCCACGAGCAGCACCAGGGCCACGCGGCGGACGGGCCGGAATCGTCGATTTTCGGATTGAACTCGGACGGGCAACTTCCCGCCTCCTTTCGTCACAGGTTGCTCTTCTGGCTCGCCGCTACCGCGGCGGACTCCAACTTGAATGCCTTGACCGGGGTGCTTCGCCCCTTCACGGTGGCCGGGGGGAGCGGCCTTGCCTCGCACGGCGTCCGGAGCTGGAGGAAGGTCGGCTCCGAGAGAACGGTCTGGCCCGGGTCCGCGAGCTGCTGCAGGCGCTGCGCCAGGTTGACGGTGTCGCCGACCAGCGAGTACTCCAGGTGCTCTTCGGAGCCGAGCAGGGCCGCGGCGACCTCTCCGGTGCTCAGCCCGATGCCCAGCTCGAACGGCGCCAGGCCCTCGGCCCTCCACCGGCGG
>DATABX010000026.1:0-8073 GCA_036259335.1 Actinomycetota bacterium | reverse complement strand
AAACTGCATAAAGGCGCCGTCGTCTCGTGCACCCCGACGGCCGGAATGACGGAACCCTACCGCGAATGAACCGGCCCAGGCAAAGCTGAACGGCACCGCGGTCATAGAAAAAGGGGCCCGAACGGGCCCCTTTTCCGGTGTATCTGGTGCTTTATGCCATGAAGTGCGAGCTTCCGGCCATCGCCTGCAGCCGGCGGATCCGCTCCTCGGTGGGCGGGTGGGTGCTGAACATCCGTGCCGCTCCCTGGGCCCACGAGCCCCGCAGCGGGTTGACGATGAACATCGGCGCCGCCGACGGGTTTACCGCCATCGGGATCCTCTGCGACGCAATGTCCAGCTTGCGCAGCGCGCTGGCCAGGCCGTGGGGCCGGCCCGCGATCACCGCACCGTCGGCGTCGGCTTCGAACTCCCTCGACCGGGAGACCGCCATCTGGACGATCACCGCCGCGATGGGGGCGACGATGCTTGCCACCAGCACCCCGATCAGACCGCCCGGATTCTCGTCGTCGTCGCCTCCGCCGAAGATGGCGCCCCACCGGGCCATCGTGGCCACAAACGAGATGGCGCCGGCGATGGTCGCCGCTACCGATGCGATAAGGATGTCCCGGTTCTTGACGTGAGCCAGCTCGTGCGCCAGCACGCCCTCCAGCTCCTCCGGGGTCAGCATCGCCATAATGCCCTCGGTGACCGCAACCGCAGCGTGCGACGGGTTGCGCCCCGTGGCAAAGGCGTTGGGCTGGTCCGACGGGATCAAGTGCAGACTCGGCATCGGCATGCCCGCCCTCTGGGTGAGGCGGTACACCGCCTGATACAGGTCCGGAGCCTCGGCCCGGGTCACCGGCCGTGCCCGGCTCATGCGGAGGGCGATCTTGTCCGAGAACCAGTAGGCTCCCAGATTCATCACCGCGGCGAACATCAGCCCCAGCACGGCGCCGCCGCGGCCGCCGAGGAGGTTGCCCAGCCCGACCATCAGACCCGCCAGGGTTCCCAGCAGGACGACGGTCTTGAAATTGTTCTTCATTTATCTCATCACCCCTTGAATCCAGAGTACCGAGGCGGCGCAGATATACGGCTCGGAGACCGCTTAGAAATCGGTAAAAATCTTCCTTTGCCCCGAGTGTTAGCGCCGGGTGCCCGGTTCGTTAACAGCGTGTCAAATCTTGGCCCGAGAGCGCCAAATCGGGACCCCGGCCCGCCCGGTCGGAATACGCTTCGGCCATGGCTCTATCCCGCGAGCTCCTGCTCGCCGACGACACCCTGCGCGGAGCGGCGTGGTGCCGGGCCCACAGCGACCTGGTGGACGCCTGGATGGCCGAGCTGCTGGCCGGGGCGTGCGACGCGGGCGACCCCCGGGGCCTCGCCCTCGTGGCGATCGGCGGCTACGGCCGGTCCGAGCTGTGCCCAGGCAGCGACATCGACATCATGCTCCTCCACGACCGCACACCCGACTTGAGGTCGATCGCCGACCGCATCTGGTATCCGGTCTGGGACCAGGGGCTGAAGCTCGGCCAGAGCGTATGCACCGTCAAGGAGGCGCTGACGCTCGCAGACGAGGACCTCGACACCGCCACCGCCCTCCTGAGCGCCCGCCACGTGGCCGGCGACGCCTCGCTGTCGGCCCAGCTGGCGGTCGGCGCCGGCGCCCAGTGGGAGCGCCGGTCGAAGCGCTGGCTCACCCAGCTGGCGGACCGTACCGAGGAGCGCCACGCCAGGTTCGGCGAGGTGGCCTTCCGGCTGGAGCCGGACCTCAAGGAGGGCCGGGGCGGGCTGAGGGACGTTCAAGCCCTCGGATGGGCGGGCGCCTCGCACCGGGTTCTGCTCGAGCACGACACCGAGAGCCTGGCGCGGGCCTACGCCGTGATCCTCGACGCACGGGTCGAGCTGCAGCGGCTCACCGGCCGGCCCAACAACGTGCTCGCTCTGCAGGAACAGCCGGCGGTGGCGAAGGCGCTGGGCGACTCCGGCGCCGACGCGATGATGGGCCGGATCGCCGAGGCCTCGCGGGTGATCGCCTGGACCAGCGACGACGCCTGGCGGCGCATCAGGTCGAACCTGCGCGGCAAGGCGAACCGCATCGCCAGCCGGGGCCGGAGCCTCGAATCCGGCATCGTCCTGAAGGACGGCGAGGTCGAGCTCACGTCCGGCGCCGTGTGGTCGGACCCACTTCTGCCCCTGCGGGTGGCCCGGGCGGCCGCCCGCCAGGACGCGGTGATCGAGCGCCACTCGCTGGAGCGACTGGTAGCCGAAGCGCCGGCGACTGTGCCCGAACCCTGGCCGGCCGCGATGCTCGACCTGTTCGTCGACCTGCTGCTCACCGGCCCGCCGGCCATCCGCGTGATCGAGGCGCTGGACCAGCGGGGGCTGTGGACGCGGATGCTGCCCGAGTGGAAGCCGGTGCAGTCCCGGCCCCAGCACAACGCCTACCACCTGTTCACGGTCGACCGGCACCTGCTGGAGACCGCCGGCCGGGCGTCTAAGCTCATCGACCGGGTTAAACGGCCGGACATGCTGGTGGTCGCCGCCCTGCTCCACGACATCGGAAAGGGCTACCCCGGGGACCACAGCAAGGTAGGCGCAGAGCTCATCAAGGCGATGACCGCCCGGATGGGGTTCCCGCCGGATGATGTCGAGACCTTCGGCGAGCTGGTCCGCTACCACCTGCTCCTGCCCGACGCAGCCACCCGGCGGGACCTCGACGATCCGGGCACGCTCCGGATGGTCGCCGACACCGTCGTCGACACCGAACGCCTCCACCAGCTCTGGGCGCTGACAGAGGCCGACTCGCTCTCCACCGGGCCGTCGGCCTGGAGCCCGTGGGAGGCCAGCCTGGTCAACGAGCTGGTGAGCCGGGTCCGGCAGGTGCTCGACGGCGTGCCGCCCGACGCCTTCGTCTCCGACGCCTTCCCGAGCCGGGACCAGCTGCGCAAGCTCGCCGCCGCCGGCGAGACGGTCGAGGCGGGAGACGGCGTCGTCACCGTTTACGCCGGCGACCGCCCCGGCACCTTCAGCCGGGTGGCCGGCGTGCTGGCCCTCCACGGCCTCGACGTGCTGTCGGCCAACGCCTACTCCAGCGAGGAGGGCCGGTCGCTGGCCGAGTTCCGCGTCGCCGACCCCCGCCGGGACGTCACCCCGTGGGAGAAGGTCCGCCGCGACCTTCAGCTGGCGCTCGGGGGCGGCCTGGCCGTGCAGGCCCGGGTGGCGGAGCGGGCGCGAACCTACGGCCGGGCCAAGCCGATGACCCGGGACCCGGTTCCGGCGTCGGTCCGCTTCGACAACTTCACGTCGGAGACCGCCACCGTGGTCGAGGTCCACGCCCCGGACGGCATCGGGGTGCTGTACCGGATCACCCGGGCCCTCGCCGAGCTCGACCTGGACATCCGGTCGGCCAAGGTGCAGACGATGGGCGGCAAGGTGGTCGACTCGTTCTACGTGCACAGCCCGGACGGCGGCAAGATCACCGACGACTACACCCTGGGCGAGCTGGAGAAGGCGGTCCTTCACAGCATCGAACAGTAGGTCCACCCCCCCACCCGGTACGATTCGGGCATGGCGCGTCCCGAGGAGCTGAGGGTTGAGGTCGCCTCGCCGGACGACCGGATCGCCATCGCCCACCTGAACGTCTGGGCCTACCGGGAGTACGCCTTCGACCTGGGGGCCGAGCTCTGGCCGGTGCTGGTGAAGGAGCTCACGGCGGTGGGGCCGGCCGCCGAGACCGCAACCCTTCTGGTCGTGCGGGAGCACGGGGACCTCGTCGGGTCCGCGGCCTACCGGCCGCCCGGCAGCTCGGTGAGCCCGGTCCCCGCCGCCTGGGCTTCGGTCGACCTGCTGGCGGTGTCGCCGGACGCACGCCACCGGGGCGTCGCCACGGCCCTGGTTCTGGAGTGCCTGGAGAGGGCGGCCGCCGACCGCGCCCCAGCACTGGGCGCCGGCGTGAAAGGGTACATGGCGGCGGCCCAGGAGCTGTTCACCCGGCTCGGTTTCCACCGCGAGCAGGGGCTGGCAAAGCGCGACGAACAGCCGTACTGGCTGTACCGCAGGCAGCTCGGCTAGAGGCTCAGAAGAAGTGCGAGTTGGTGGCCAGCCGGTAGAAGAGGTCCGGCAGGAAGCCGCCGACGAGGACCACAGCGGCGGCCAGCACGATGGGCGATGCCAGCACCCGGGGAAGGACGACCGCAGTGGTCACCTCCGACTTGTCGAAGAACATCTTCTTGACCACCGCCGCGTAGAAGAACAGCGACATCACGGTGTTGATGGCCATCGCGATTGCCAGCCACAGGCCTCCGCCCTCGATCAGGACCCGGAAGACCACGAACTTCGCCCAGAAGCCGGCGAACGGCAGGACCCCGGCGAGGGACAGCAGGAAAGTCGCCATGGCGAGCGCCATCGCGGGCGAGCGGTTGAACATCCCGGCGTAGTCGTCGACCATATAACCGCCGGCCCGACGGGCGAAGGCGGTGGCGGCGGCGAATGCCCCGGTCTCCATGAAGGCGTAGATCAACAGATAGACCATGGTGGCGAACACGATCTGCTCGTTCAAGGCGGCGTCGGTGGCGCTGGCAACGCCCAGCGGGAGCAACATGTAGCCGGCCTGGCCGATCGATGAGTAGGCCAGCAGCCGTACGATCTGCCTCTGCTGCAGGGCCACCAGGTTCCCGAAGGTCATGGTGACCACGCCGATCACGGCGAACATCGGTCTCCACATGTCGGCCAGCTCGCCGAGCGCCAGGAACATCACCTGCAGCAGGCCGACGAACCCGGCGGTCTTGGAGGCAACGGACAGGAAGGCCGCCACAGGGATCGGGGCTCCCTCGTAGGTGTCGGGGACCCACCACTGGAACGGGAACGCCGACACCTTGAAGCCGAAACCGACGATCAGGAACAGGATCGCCAGCAGCGCGACCTCGGCGATGTCGTCCCGGCCCTCGAGTCCGGCCGAGACGTCGGCGAGGTTCGTGGCGCCGGTCAGCCCGTACAACAGCGACATGCCGAACAGCATCAGGGCGGTCGAAAGCACCCCGAAGAGGAAGAACTTGAGCGCCGCCTCGTTGGAGCGGATGTCGTTCTTGCGGATGCCGGCCAGGATGAACGCCGGCAGCGAGATCATCTCCAGCGCCACGAAGATCGCGATCAGGTCCCGGCTGGAGGCGATGGTCAACATCCCGAGCAGCGAGAACATCATCATCGTGAAGTACTCGCCGTGCGGGACCTCGTTGTCGTCCTTGAGGTAGGCCTGGGACACCGCGAACACCAGCAGCGCGGCGACGCAGAAGATGATCTTGAAGATCACCGCGAAGCGGTCGACCACGAACATGCCGTCGAGGGTCGTGATGTTCTCGCCGTAGAGGTTGAGCACTGCGGCGAGCGTCGCCAGGACGCCCACGACCGACAGCGGGAAGGCGATTCCCCGGCGCTCCTTCGGCAGGAACAGGTCGATGGTCATCACCGCGAAGGCCACGAGGGCCAGGATTATCTCCGGCGCTAACGCCTGGAGGTCTATATCCATCAGCGGTCGACCTGCGCGATGTTGGCGGTCTGGCCGGTGATCGTCTCGGTGAGCCGGGTGACCGAGCTGGTGGTGGTGTCCATGATCAGCCGGGGGTAGAGCCCGAGGATCAGGATCAGCGCAAGCAGGGGCAGCCAGGCGGCGTACTCCAACCGCGAGACGTCGAGCAACCGCCCGTGGTGAGCGCCCTCACGCTCCTTGCCCATGTTGACCCGCTGCAGCATCCAGAGGAAGTACCCGGCGGTCAGGACCGTGCCGATGCCGCCGATCACCATTGCGGTGCGGAAGACGGTGAGGTTGAGACCCTCGAGCGGCTGGAACGAGGCCAGCAGAGCCATCACCTCACCCCAGAACCCGGCCAGGCCGGGAAGGCCGAGCGAGGCGATGGCGCAGAACGCCAGCAGGCCGGCCATGCGCGGGATCCTGAGCCCCATCCCGGCCAGCTCGGGCATCTCGTAGGTGTGGTAACGCTCCTTGATCGAGCCGGCGAGGAAGAACAGCATCCCGGTGACCACCCCGTGGGCGACCATTCCGAACACTGCGGCGTTGAAGCCCTCCGGGGTCAGGGTGGCGATGCCCAGCATCACGAACCCCATGTGGCCGACCGAGGAGAACGCGATCATCCGTTTCAGGTTGGTCTGGGCCAGGCAGCACAGGGCGCCGTAGACGATGGCTATCGCCGCCAGGATCGCGATCACCGGGGCGAAGGTCTGCGCCTGCTCCGGCAGGATCGGGATGGCAATCCGCATGAAGCCGTAGGTGCCCATCTTCAGCAGGACCGCGGCCAGCAGCACACTGCCGATGGTGGGCGCCTGGGTGTGGGCGTCGGGCAGCCAGGTGTGGAACGGCCACATCGGGACCTTCACCGCGAAGCCCAGCGCCAGCCCGGCGAAGATCAGGTTGGCCAGACCGACCGGCAACGTGAGCACGCCGGCCTGCTGGAGCTCGACGATGTCGAAGGTGTTGGGGTCGGACTGGAAGTACAGGGCGAGGAACCCCAGCAGCATGAAGATGCTTCCGAACAGGGTGTAGAGGAAGAATTTGATTGCGGCATACTGGCGGTTCTCGCCGCCCCAGATCCCGATCAAAAAGTACATCGGAACCAGCACCAGCTCCCAGAAGACGAAGAACAGAACCAGGTCGAGGGCGATGAACGAGCCGTTCATGCCGGTCTCCAGCAGCAGGATCAGGGCCAGGAAGGCCTTGGTCTTTCCCGGCTCGGGGATGTGCCAGTAGGCGTAGACGATGCACAGGAAGGTGACCAGCAGGCTCATTACGATTAGCGGCAGCGAGATGCCGTCGACGCCGACGTGGTAATTGGCATCGATCGACGGGATCCACGGGACCGTCTTCTCGAACTGAAGCCCCGCCTCCCCGTGCTCGAAAGCGAAGGCGACCATCAGGCCGACCACCAGGGCGGCGCCGGTGCTGGCCAGCGCCAGGATCTTCTGGATGCCGTCCATTCCCTTGGGGGTCAACGCGATGACCACCGCCCCTACCAGGGGCAGAAACACCGCCAGAGTGATTCCCCACTCATCCACCAAGTTCATAGGACCTCCGTCGTTTCGTCAGCTCAAAGGTTGGATTGGAAAAACACGAAGCCCGCCACCAGGGTGGCCACGCCCAGGAACATCGCGGCGGCGTAGCGCTGCATGTTTCCGGTCTGCCAGAACTTCAGCTTCCCGCCCATCAGCCCCATCAGGCGGGCAAGGTTGTTGATCAGGCCGTCGATCAGGCCCTGGTCCACGTCGCGATAGGTGAACGCACCCGACTTGACGGCCACGATCCCTGCGGCGTTGACCACGCCGTCCAGGACCTTCTGGTTGGTCCAGTAGGCGGCGGCCGACAGCTTGTCCCGGACCGGCCGCACGATGCCGTTGAAGTAGAGGTCGTCCAGGTAGTACTTGTTCAGCAGCAGGTTGTAGGCCGGCGCGAGCGCAGTCTTGCGGACGTCCACCTTCACCTTGCCCATCCGGAAGATCGCCCACCCGAGGGCAAAGCCGGCGACCGCCAGCCCGGTGGAGGCCAGAGCGATCACCGGGTTGAAGGCGGCGTGCTCCTCACCGTAGTGCACCCACTTGCCGAACTGGTTGAGGTCCCCCGGAATGCCGACCCAGCCGCCGGCGATCGCCAGCACGGCCAGTGCGATCAGCGGGTAGGTCATCAACTTCGGGCTCTCGTGCGGGTGCACGTGCTTGGGGTCGTACCTGGGCTTGCCGAAGAAGGTGAGCGCCAGCATCCGGGCGACGTAGCAGGCGGTCAAAAAGGCGGTGAGCATCATGGCAACGAAGGTGATCAGCGCGGCGGTGCTCCCCTCGGCCGCGGCGGCGTAGGCGCCGGTGACCAGCTCGTCCTTCGACCAGAAGCCGGCGAAGGGCGGGAAGGCGGCCAGGGCGAGGCCCCCGATGATGAACGTGACCGAGGTGATCGGCATCTTGCGGAAAAGCCCGCCCATGTCCTTCATGTAGTTCGAGTGCACCGCATGGATCACCGAACCTGCCCCCAGGAACAGCAGGGCCTTGAACCAGGCGTGAGTCCAGATGTGGAACACGCTCGCGGTGTAGGCCCCG
>DATABX010000025.1:0-8332 GCA_036259335.1 Actinomycetota bacterium | reverse complement strand
GGTGAAGCCGGCCAGGATCCGCAGGATCACCAGGGTGCCGACCACCGCAAGGCCCCCGACCGCGAGCGGCAGGCCGGCGGCCACCGCACTCCCGAAGACGATGATCAGCAGCACCAGGATCAGCGGGAACGTGATGATCTCGGCCTTCTGCAGGTCCTTTTCGACCTGGTGCGATATCTCGCTGAAGACCTTGGCGCTGCCGCCGACCCGCACCGTGACCTGCTCCTCGTCCCGCGTGAACGCCGGAGCAATCTCGTCGGCGCTCTGCAGCACCTGCTCCTCGCTGCCGGTGAGCCGGGCGAGCACCATCGCCTGCCGGCCGTCCTCGCTCTTCAGTGACGGCACTCCCAGGCTCCAGTAGGAGTACGCCTGCTCCACCCGCGGGTCCTCGGCGAGCTGTTGCGTCAACTCCAGCCCTCGGGCTGCGACGTCCGGGTTGTCGACCGAACCGGTCCGGGTGGCGGTCACCAGCAGCAGCAGGTTGGGGGCGCCCGCCCTAAACTCCTCCTGAAGTATCTCGGCCGCTCGGGTCGATTCGGCGCCCTGGCTGACAAAGCCGCCGGTCGACAGCTTGGAGATGACCCCGGCGCCGGCAGCGGCGGACAACACGAAGAAGATCGCACTCGCCCACGCCACCCAAACGCGATGCCGGTAAACAAAGCGGCCGAGAGCAGCGAGCATCGAATCCCCTTCCTTCGGAGGTCCACCGTCAGGTTAACTGCGTTAACCTGACGGAACCGGGGGAAGGTGTCAAATTGTGCCGCGCCGGCCTGGGTTACGGAGTGGCCGAAGGAGAGCCGGCCTCCTCGGCAAGAGCCAGGGTTTGGGCATCGAGACGGCAGGAACCCGCCGGGGCGACGGCGGCATCCGGACCTGCGGTCTCCCCGGACAGCTCCCGGGCGGTACCCGTTGTCCGGATGCTCTCGTCCTGGATGGTGCCCAACTCCTCCAACGGCCGGTCCAGCGCAAGGTCGGTTTCGTCGGTAACCACTATGACGGTGTCGCTCCCCGGCTCCAGGCCGCACAGGTCGGCAGCTTCCCGGTTGACCGACTCGATGTTGACCGTGAGCTGGACGGTGACGCTGGCGCTCGGGTTAATCTCCACCCCCTCACCGCCGGTGGACAGGTCGAGGCCGAAGTCGACATCCTCGATATCCACCGCGCTCACGTCTCCGGTTACTTCGAAAGCGGCTTCGGTTCCGGTCGTCGGGTCGTCCGACGAGTTTCCCTCGGTGTTGCAGCCTGCCAGTGTCAGTACGATCACCAATATTCCGCACAGCATGCGCGCGCTGCGAGCCAGCATCGTCCCTCCTATCGCCTGCCGAAGGCCTGTTTGAATCGGTCGAAGGTGTCCTGCGAGGACTCCCAGTCCTCGTCCCGGGTCTGAAAGTTGAGCGCAAATCCGTAGGAGTCGTCGGCGAAGCCCAGGTCGATGGCGTGAAGCCGGGCCCCGCCCTCCGTGTAGGTCCACTCCCACACCGCCGCGGTCGGGAAGTCCTGGAACTCGGTGGACTCGAGCCGGATCTCCTGGTAGTCGTCGTGCCGCCGGGCGAACGACTGAGACTGCTGCTCCCACGCCGCCAGGGCGTCGTCGCCGGGGTCGGAGGTCCAGTCGTCCAGCAGGTACCTGCCATCGGGACCCTCGAACCGGGTGGAGCTTCCGTCCCCCAGCGCGTTCTGCCGCACGGTCCAGGACTCTGGGTGGCCGATCTCGTAACCGGTGTCGCCAAGCGAAGCGGTCTCCCAGCCGTCCGGCGCCGAAGGCGCCTGCTGTCCCGAGCCGGTCCGCGACGGGGCGGCGTCCTCGTCGTCTTCGCCGTCTTCTTCACCGGCCTGCTGGCCGCCTTCGTCTTCCGGTGCCTGCTGCTGGGCATCAGCTCCACCTCCGGCATCCGCAGTGGCTTCTGGGGCGGCCACATCGGGGTCGCCGGAATCCGGAGAGTCGAAGATCCTGGGCACCAGGATCACCGCCAGCAACAGCAGAAGCGCCGCCAGACCGGCGGCCATCCACCGGCCGGTGTTCCGCGGAGCGGCAGGCGGGCCGGCTGGTTCCGGCGGAGCGGCCGGCGCCACCGGGCGGCGCTCCTGCAGGGTTCGCGCCGGGGAGTCGGGGAGCTCGTCCTCCCAGGTGGTCTCGTTCTCCGAGATCGCAGCAAGGGTCTGGAGGGGCTCCGGCTTGGGATCGGGCCGGTCGGGTTCCGCCGGCGGAGGCTCCACCTCGGTGGCCGGCAGTGCCGCCGCGGCAACCGTCGCCGCGGCCCGGGCCGGTTCGGACCCGTCGGCGATCTTCTCCAACATGTTCGAGAGCTCCGGCGGGTCGGGCCGGTCCTCCGGATCCTTTTCCAGCAGGGCCTTGATCACCGGCGCCAGCGGCCCGGCGCGCTCCGGCTCCGGAGGGTCCTCGCTGGTGATCGCCATCAGAGTCGGCAGCGGCCCCTCGCGGTCGAACGGGCCCCGGCCCTCGACGGCGAAGAACAGGGTCGCCCCGAGGGCCCACAGGTCGCTTGCCGGGCCGGCCTGGCCGCCGTTGACCTGTTCGGGCGACATGTAGGAGGGCGAGCCGAGCAGCAGCCCGGTGGCCGTCAGCTGAGGATCTCCCTTCACCGATGCGATGCCGAAGTCGGCAAGCTTCACCCCCTGATCCGAGACCATCACGTTGGCGGGCTTCACATCCCGGTGAACGATGCCCTTGGAGTGTGCGGCCTGGAGGGCGTCGAGGAGCTCGGCGGCGATCCAAGCCGCCCTCGGCGGTTCGAGCGGCCCCTGTTGCTGGACGATGTCGGCCAGCGTCGGCGCGTCGATCATCTCCATGGCGATGAAAAGGTGGTCCCCCTCCTCCAGGACGTCGAATACGGTGACCGCTGCGATGTGGTTGAGTCTGGCCGCGGCGCGGGCCTCCCGGAGGACCCTCTTGCGGATCGACTCCCGTTCGGGCTCGGGCACCGACCCCGGGAGGCTGACCTCCTTGAGAGCCACCTCCCGGTCCAGGACCTGGTCACGAGCGCGCCAGACGGTACCCATCCCGCCCCGGCCGAGGGGTTCGAGGAGAACAAATCGGTCGGCTACCACCCGGTTGGCCATGTGATTGCAGAACTTACCCACTGACCTGCCATTCCAAGGCTTCCGCTTGGGACCGGCAGCCGGATGGGTAAGAAGCCAGCGTGAATCGCACCGAAGAAACCGCAGCGAAGATCGAGTCGATCCGGGCCTGGCTCGCCCGGACCGGCCACACCGGTGTGGTTCTCGGGTTGCGTGCGAACTTCAGTTGGATCACCGCCGGGGGGCATGGGCACGTGGGGACCTCGGAGGAGAAGGCCGCCGGCGCGGTGCTGGTCAGCCGGGACCGGGCTGCGGTGGTGACGACCAACATCGAGGCATCCCGGCTGGCGGAAGAGGAGTTGCCGCCCGGGTGCTTCGACGTCCTGGAGCATCCGTGGCAGTCGCCGGAGCAGCAGGACCGGATTATCGACCGGATCGTCGGGTCGGGAACTGTTGCCACCGACCTCCCGGGCAGCGGCCGGGTCCCCCTGGATGCCGAGTTCGGGGAGCTTCGCCGGGTGCTGCTGCCGCCGGAGGTCGACCGCTACCGGGAGCTGGCCCAGGACGCGGCCTCCGTAGTCGAGTCGGTGTGCCGGGCGGTCAATCTGCGGGAGAGCGAGCTGGACGTCGCCGGCCGGGTGGCCGCGCTGTGTTTCGAGCGCAACATCCTTCCCGCGGTCAACCTGGTGGCGGCCGACGAGCGGATCGCCGCCTACCGGCACCCGCTGCCCACGGCCAACCGGGTCGACTCGACCCTTCTCGTCGTGCTGACCGCCCAGAGAGGGGGCTTGAATGCCTCGGTGACCCGGACGGTTTGCTTCCGGGACCCGACACCGGAGCTGCTGTCCCGCCACGCCGCCTGCGCCCGGGTGGACGCACGGATGATCCTCGCCAGCCGGCCCGGAGCCAACCTGAGCGAGATTGTGGCCGGCGGAGCCGCGCAGTACGCCGCCGAGGGGTTCCCCAACGAATGGCGGCTGCACCATCAGGGCGGCCTGACCGGCTATTCCGGTCGCGAGATCTTCGCCACCCCGGAGACCGACTACGAGCTCCGGGCCAACCAGGCGCTGGCGTGGAACCCTTCGATCACCGGCGCCAAGTCCGAGGACACCATCCTGGTGACCGATGGGAGCCCGGAGATCCTGACCTACACCGGCCACTGGCCCAATCTTGACGTCGAGGTGGAAGGCGCAACCCTCGGCCGGCCGGGACTTTTGATCCGCTGAACCAGCTGCGCCGCGGTCTGGTCGGCGGCAGACGTTCCGCGCCGGTAGCCTTCGCGGGCCGGCTGCCGAAGGCCTCTAGAATCAACAACACATTCTGCGGAGGAGTTCGAATTGGCCGGCAAGGAACCGAGCGATACCCGGGGCGTCGTCGTCTCGGTCAACCTGGCCCGGATGCGCCAGGTTCCGATGGGCGACCTGCTCTACGACACCGGCATCTGGAAGTTCCCGGTCGACCACCGGGTGGCGGCTCGAGAGCTGGGTCTGGAGGGCGACAAACAAGGCGACCCCAACGTCCACGGCGGCCCGCTGAAGGCGGTGTACGCCTACGCCGGCGAGGACATCCGATGGTGGGAGCAGCAGCTCGGGCGCCGGATCGAGCCGGGGAGCTTCGGAGAGAACCTGACCTTGAGCGGCGTCGCGGTGACCGGCGCCCTGATCGGCGAGCGCTGGCGCATCGGGACGGCCGAGCTCCTGGTCACGCAACCCCGCCAGCCCTGCTGGAAGCTCGGGATTCGGATGGAGGACCAAAAGCTGCCCCACCGCTTCTCCGAGGCCAACCGGCCCGGCGCCTACCTTTCGGTCGTGAAGGAGGGGCAGCTCGCGAAGGGCGACGCGGTCGAGGTCATCAAGCGGCCCGCCCACCCGGTCACCATCGGCCTGCTGGCGTACCTCATCTACACCGACCACCGGCTCGCCTCGCTCGTGATGGAGAAAATCGACGAGGAGCTCACATCCGCCGAGTGGCGGGATTTCCTGAAGGCCAAGCTGGCATCCTGACCTCGACGCGCCTGCACCCCGGACGCCGGTCCGGGATGCAGTGCTACATACGAAATTACGCGAGCGAGGCGACGTACTCCTCGAGCCGGTCCCAGGTCTGGGCTGCGCCCTCGGCCATGCCGCTGGCGGCCATGGCGTCCCGGATCTCGACCGAGCCGTAGTCGGAGGTGACGGTGATGGTGGTCACACCGTCCTCCTCGGCGAACTCGATCGTCTCCACCGCCGCGCTCTCGTTGTACGGAGCGACGTCGTAGATGAAGGTCCAGGTGATGCGATCGGGGGCCTGGATCTCCCTGAACTCGCCTTTGAACGGGGCGTCGTTGCCGTCGCTGTCGGTGACGACGATGCTCCAGGCGCCTCCCGGCACGAAATCGACGCTGCAGCTCTTGAACGAGGTGTTGTGGGGGCCCCACCACTTCGACATGTGCTCGCAGCTGGTGTGGGCCTTGAAGACCAGCTCACGGGGGGCGTTGAATGTCCGGGTCAATACGGAAACCGGCTGGCCTTCGGGCAATTCGACGTTCAGTTTTCCTACGGTGCTGTTCATTGTTCTTCTCCCTTACGATTCGCTCTTGTTCTTCAGCTCTTCCAGATAGTCGTCAAGTCGTTCGTAGCTCTCGTCCCAGAACCGCTTGTAGCCCCCCACCCAGTCCGACACCTTCTTGAGCGGCTCGGGCTGCAGCCGGCAGTACCTCCACTGCGCCTGGTGGCTCCTTGTGATGAGCCCCGCTCGCTCCAGCACCTTCAGGTGCTTGGAAACCGCCGGCAGGCTCATCTCGAACGGCTCCGCCAGTTCGGTCACGCCCGCCTCCCCCTGCGCCAGCCGGGCGAGGATCGCCCTTCGGGTCGGGTCGGCGAGCGCAGCAAACGCCCGGTCGAGAAACTGCTCGTCTGCTTCGCTCATGCACCCTCTTCGCTGTCCTAAACCGTACGGTTAATTAACCATATAGTAAAGTGCCGAAGTGACCGTGTCAAGTAGGAGTTACAGAAGAATTCGACGGTCTGGTTTCGGGGCTGGCTAGCCGGCGGAGCGTAAGCTCAAGAAGCGGTGGAGCGGGTCAGGAGGTCACGCAGTGCATCGATGGTGTCGGCCTCGGCGGCGGTCTTGTCCGGACGGTAGCGCTTGACCCGGGCGAATCGCAGCGCCACGCCGCCCGGGTAGCGGGTGGAAGCTTGAACCCCATCGAGCGCGATCTCCACCACCAGCTCCGGGCGAACCAGGACCGCTATGCCCTTCCTTTCAGCCTCCAGCTCGAGAAGCGCCGCCGTCTGCCAGCGGAGGAGCTCGTCGGTCAGCCCCTTGAAGCACTTGCCGACCATGACGAACTCTCCGGAGTCGGGGTCCCGGGCGCCGAGGTACAGGTTCGACAGCCAGCCCTGCCGGCGCCCATGTCCCCACTCGGCACCCAGCACGACGAGGTCGAAGGTCCGTACCGGCTTGACCTTGCGCCACGCCTTGCCGCGCCGGCCGGCGGCGTAGGTCGACGCCGCGTCCTTGACGACCACCCCCTCGTGACCGGCGGCCAGCGCCTCGTCCAGCACCTGTTGCGCGAGTCCTGGATCCGAGGTGATGACCGACGGCACCTTGAGCTGCGGGGCGATCGCCCCCAGCCGTGCCGAGCGCTCCTCCAGCGGCATATCGAGCAGGTCTTCCCCGTCGAGGTGAAGCAGGTCGAACAGGAAGGTGACGATGCCCTCCGGCGGCGGGCCGGAGTCGATCACCGACACGGTCTCCTGGAAGGCCGCCGGCCCCCGGTCGGTCATCCATAACGCCTCACCGTCCAGCACGACCTGGCGAACCGGAAGGCTCCGCACCACGTCGGCGACGCCGCCGAGCGCCGGCGTTATGTCGTTGAGGTTCCGGGTGTAGATTCGCACCTCGTCCTCCCGGCGGTGCACCTGGACCCGGATACCGTCGAGCTTCCACTCGACCGAGGCCTTGCCGAAGCCGGCCAGTGCGTTTGCCACGCCGTCGGCAGTCGAGGCAAGCATCGGCATCACCGGCCGGAAGATCTCGAAGCCGACCTCCGCCAGGCCCGGCTCTCCCGAGGTAAGCGCGATGCGGGCGGTCCGCAGCAGGTCGCCCGACAGCATCCAGGCGCGCCGCACGATTTCGGACGGCACCGCAGCGGCTGAAGCGATTGCCTCCAGCATCAGCCCGGCCAACGCTCCCTGCCGCAGCTCGCCGGTGAAGAGCCGCCGGATGAAGTCGGCCTCGGCAGCCGTCGCCCGCCCGAACAGGTGGCCGAGTTTTTCCCGGCGGGCGGCCGACGAGCCTCCTCCGGTGACCCGCTGGATTTCGGTGATCGCCCTATCGACATCACCGAGGGTCAAGCTCGGCTCGGCGGCGGCCCCCCGCTTCACGCCGTAGGCCGTCGACCAGCCGACACCGATCCGACCCTGGCGCGGAGCCCCGGTGAGAAATCCGACCGCAACCTCGATCTCCTCGGGCTCCAGCCGCCGCAGCAGCTCGGCGAGAATCGCGTTCTTGCGGGACCGGGAGCTGGTCCTGGAAACCTCCTCGGAGGCGGCGACGACCTCGCTCAGTAGTGTCATGGTCAAGGGCTATCACACCCGGGCACCCAGGATCATTTTCGATCGACGGGCTGAGCTCGAATACTCGGCAGGAAGCGATGAGTTTTTCGGTGCGACGCAGTCGTACTTTTCAGACACTTGCAGGCGACTTGGGAGGGCGAGCTATGCGCAACATCACCCCGCATCTGTGGTTCGACAACGAAGCGAAGGAAGCGGCCGACTTCTACGTGGCGACGTTTCCAGACTCCAGGGTCACGAACCTTACAACCATCCACGACACGCCTTCCGGAGACTGCGACATCGTCTCATTCGAGCTTTGTGGGCAGCCGTTCATGGCGATAAGCGCCGGGCCGACGTTCAAGTTCAACCCGTCGATCTCCTTCCTGGTGACATGCGAGACCAAGGAACAGGCACAGGCACTGTGGGACCGGCTGTCGGAGGGCGGCTCGGCGCTCATGGAGTTCGGCTCCTATCCATTCAGCGACCTGTACGGGTGGACCGCGGACCGCTACGGCCTTACCTGGCAGGTGATGTACGCAGGTGAGCAGCCGGTCGTGCAGCGCATAACCCCCACGCTGTTGTTCGTCGGAGAGGTCTGCGGCAGGGCGGAGGAGGCCATCGGCCTCTACACCTCGGTGTTCAAGAACTCGAGTGTCGGCCACATCGACCGCTACGGGCCCGGCGAGGAACCCGACAAAGAAGGCACCGTCCGGCACGCCGACTTCACGTTGGCAGGGCAGCAGTTTGCTGCTATG
>DATABX010000024.1:0-2403 GCA_036259335.1 Actinomycetota bacterium | reverse complement strand
CGGCGGAAGCTGTAGTTGATCTCGACCGAGCCGAGCTTCGACGAGTAGTACGCCAGCATCTTCTTGTCGGTGGTTCCCTCGGGGTAGAACGGCCCCTTCCACTCCTTGAAGGCGAAGCCCGAGGTCCCGACGTACAGGTTTCCGCGTTCGGTCATCTCACACCCTCGACGACGGGCACAGGTCGCTCAGCACGCACTCGGCGCACTTGGGGATCGGAGCCTTGCAGACCGCCCGCCCGTGCTCGATGAACAGGTAGCTGAGCTTGAACCACTTCGACTTCGGGACCAGGGCCATCAGGTCCTGCTCGATCTTGATCGGGTCCTCGTTGGCGGTCAGCCCCAGGCGCTGGCTCACCCGGCGGACGTGCGTGTCCACCGCGATCCCAACCACCTTGCCGAAGGCGTTGCCCAGGACTATGTTGGCGGTCTTGCGGGCGGCGCCGGGAATGGTGGTCAGCTCCTCCATGGTGGAGGGAACCTGGCCTGAGAACTCGTCGAGGATCTTGCGGGCGGCGGCCTGCAGGTTCTTCGACTTCTGGCGGAAGAACCCCGTGGGCTTGACGTCCATCTGAAGCTCCGTGATGTCGGCGGCCGCGTAGTCCTCGAGGGTCGGGTACTTCCGAAACAGCTTCTCGGTGACCTTGTTGACCATCGCGTCGGTGCACTGGGCGGACAGGATCGTGGCAAACAGCATCTCGTGCGGGTTCGAGAAGTTCAGCGCGCACCTGGCGTCGGGGTAGGCCTTGGCCAGCCGCCGGTAGAGAATCGGAAATCGCCGCTCCGCCGGGTCGGTGCGCTTCGGGCGGGGCGGCCGGGATGGCTTGAGAACTTCAGATTCGGAAGACAGCGACATTTCGTCAATTGTAGGGCCCGGCACCGGGCCGGGGTTGCTAGTCTGCCGGGCCGGCGCCCGCCAGCGAGCGGGAGAAGTTCGCCAGCTCACGTGATAGGCGGGCCATCACCTCGACGTGGGAAGTGCGCTCCCGTGCCAGCGCCGCTCGCTGGGCCTCGATCGACGCCTCGAGCAGCTTCACCGCCTCGGCCGCCCTGGTTTCGGCCTGCTCGATGCGGGCCAGCAGCTCGGTTCGCAGCTCGTCGACCGCCAGGGTCCCGGACGGAGTTGCCGCCAGGTCCTTCTCCACCCGCAGGATCTCGTACCGCAGATCGCTCCGGGCTTCGAGCAGCCGGGCTTCGAACTCCTTGCGGAGCGCCTCCAGCTCATCGTCCCTCGGCGGCCAGTGAAGCGGGGCTGCCCCCGCCGCCGGGCCTGCCGGCGGAGCGGCGATCGCCTCCAGCGCACTTTCGATGGTGGTCCTCAGAACCTTCAACTGGGACTCGACCTCCTGGTCGACCGCCGGGCGGCTCGCCAGCCTCTCCAGCCGCTCCTCGAGCTGAGCCATCCTGGTCTGTAGGTCGGCGCGGCTCTCCACGTCGTCGATCTGCTCCAGCGCCCGGGCGATCGTGATCACGCTGCGGTTCTGCTCCAGATCCATCTGGCGCCCGGCACGGCGGACCGTACGCCGAAGCTGCTCGTCCGCCTCCAGCGTCCCGAGGCTCACCGGCCGCAGGGTCTTGTCGTTCTCAGCTTGCGCCATGTCAACAAGATAGGCCAGCGATGTGGCTGGAAGACGGATTTGTATAGCTCTGTAACGCAAGGAGCACCCACGCGTCTAAGCGGCCATGACTTCGGAGCATCCGGGCGCGGCGGCTGGTTTCCCCGGCCGCCGGAGGGTGCAAGGCCCTTCGATTCGCCCGACGGTCTTCCGATTCTTCGCCTCCGCCGTAACGGCGATGCTGCTTCTCGAGGCCCCCGCGATGGCGGTCGGGTCGACCCGGATCCACGCCGGACCCCGGCCGGACTCGTCGCGGACCGTGCGCGCCGGCCGCCCTTGGGCACCGGAGCAGGTGTTTCCCGAGGATTTGTCCGCCGAGTGCGCCGCCCGGCCGAGGGCGGGGTGAAGCGGCCGGTCCCGGCGTTCGCCGTCCTTGCGCTGCTCTCGGCCTGCTCCCCGGGAGCCACCACCGCAATCCCGGGAGGAGAAGACGGCCAGAGCCCGTTGCTGGTCCTGGTCCTGTTCGTCGTGGCCGGCCTGGTCGTCGCGGCAGCCGCCGTTGCCTTCCGGCGGCGCAGGGGACCGAAGGACGGCCCTTGAGCTCGGTCCGGCTGCTGGTTCGCACCCACCCCTGGTTCAGCGGTTTCAGCGCGGCCTACGCAGTGGTCCTGTTCGGAGTCGGCTTCGGGCGGTTCCCCGTGCGAGCCGCCACCACCACAAAGTCCAGGATCACGATCACCAGATAGGTGGCCGCTCGCACGGGGAACCGCCCGAAGCCGCCTCCGAACAGGACCACTGCGTAGGCCGCGCTGAAACCGCTGAACCAGGGGTGGGTGCGAACCAGCAGCCGG
>DATABX010000023.1:0-8574 GCA_036259335.1 Actinomycetota bacterium | reverse complement strand
ACAGGAACATCTGTTGCGCGGTGTGTCCCTCCCACAGCGGGTGAAGCCACCCGGTCCTTCCCGAGAACAGCGGACCGAGGATCGGCCCGCTGGGCCTCAAGCCCTCGAAGGACCACGGGATCAGCACCGCCGCCGCCACCGGGATCGACAGCAAAAGGAACCGGACGCGCTTCCAGGAGACCACCGAGGAGCCGGCGGCGACCGCGGCGGTGATCCCCAGCGTCCCGAACATCACCAGGAACTCCAGCAGGGACGAGGGGGCCAGCGCGATCACCGGTGCCAGCACCAGCGCTATCCGGCCGCAGCTCTTCAGCAGCGAGTCGGAGCCGATCGGTACAGGGGGCCGGATCTCGGCGCGGTCGGCGACCTCGCCGCCGGAGGCCAGCGTCTTCAGCGCCAGCTTCAGCAGGTGCGGAAGGCCGGCGTAAAGGACGAGGGCGCCCAGGTCCCCGTTCGACACGATCGAGTGGGTCACCGGGTTCAGCGCGTACACCGCCAGGGCCACCACCCGGGCGGGCCGGCTGCCGGCCGAGGAGCGGACCAGGCGGTTCATCCCGACCAGCCCTACGCCCAGCAGGATCAGGAGCAGCAGCTTCTGGGTCAACACCGCCCGCCCGAATCCCGCCAGGCTGAACAGCCACAGAAGCGGGTAGGCCGGAGGGGCCGCCGACTCGGTGCCCAGGGAGACCTGGCGCCAGCCCGACAGGTAGTCGCCGATAAGCCGCCCGGTCGACTCGGGGAAAGGCCACAGGGTGCCGCCGGCCAGCGCCTCCCCGAACAGGATCCCCCGCATCGCCAGCAGGCCGAGAAAGACGATGAGCATGGTCGCCATGGTCATCGGCTGCCGGATCCACGCGGCGTAGCGCTGCTTCAGCGCCGAAAACGACAGGTTGGACATCGTGCGGGCGCCGGCGGCCATCGTGCCCCGCTCCCAGCGGCGGAGTCGCCGCTCGAGCTGGAGCCGGAAGCGCTGGGAGTCTTTGATCATCAGCCGGCGTATCTGGCTGTCCGGCACCGTCCGGCGCTTCTGGACCGCCTTCCGCCGCAGCATCACGTTCGGAAACGACCGGAGGAAGTCGACGAACGCCCGGGGGTAGTCGATCACCTCGTCGCCCCTCCGGACCAGCAGCAGGGCCAGCATCCGTGCGGTTCCCAGGACGACGCAAAGGGCCAGGGCCAGCGCCATGCGAGGCCCTCCGGTGTTCTTGGCGATCGTACGCAGCTGGTTCCGCCGGGCGAGGTGACCGCGGGAGGGCATCCGCCCGGTGATCCGGCGCTGGCCGTTGGACAGAGCGCCGGCGTGCCGGAATCGGGCGGCCGGCTCGACCATCACCCGGAATCCGGCGACCCGCCCCCTCAGGCACAGGTCCAGGTCCTCGCCGAAGGCAAAGTAGGCGCCGTCCCACAGGCCGCACCGCTCGGCCAGCTTGCGGGAAACCAGCATGCAGGCGTTGGTCACGAACAGCGTGTCCCTGGTCTGCTCGTGCTGGCCCTGGTCGATCTCGCCCTCCTCCAGCCCGGAGTAGGGAATACAGAACTGATCGGCCGACATCCCCACCTCGACCAGAACCTCGGGACGATCCCAGTCGAGGCCTTTCCCGCCGACGATGCCTGCCCCGGTGGCGACGGCCGTTTCGACCAGCATCGAGACCGCGTCGGGGTCGAGGATCACGTCGTCGTGGAGAAACAGGAAGTAGTCGGCGGCGGCCGTCCGGCTGGAGGACTCCAGCGCGGCGTTGGCCGCGGCGCCGAAGCCGAGGTTGCGCTCGGACACCACCAGCTCGGCGTGGCGGGTGAACCGGGCGACGGCCGGCGCCGGATCGGTCGCCGAGCCGTTGTCGACGACGACGATGTCCATCCTCGGGTAGATCTGGTAAGCGAGCGCGTCGAGACTGTTCGCAAGCCAGGCGCCGCCGTTGTGGGTCACCAGAACGGCCAGGACGCGCGGGTCGGCCTCGAACATCTGCTTGTTCATTGTGGCGACCTGATCAAGAGCAAAGGGGGGAGCCTCCTCAGGGCCCGCCCGGCATTATAGGCGCGCCGTGCGGCCGTTCATTTCGGGGTCGGTAGCTAGACCTTGCGGCGACCGCGGGGTGTTGCGGGCGGCTTGCCTGTGCGAGCCGTGGAAGGTCCGGACCTGGACTTGGCGATCGGCGGCTCGTCACGAACCGGCTGAGTCTTGCGCCGTCCCTTGGCGGCCGGCGGAGCAACGTCTTCTCCGAACAGATCGGAAGGAGTGTCGATCAGGTAGTCCCGGGCGAGCTCGGCCCGGCTGAGGGGGTTGGCCAGCGCCTGGGTGAGAGACGCCGACGGAGGCTCGTCCTCGAACGAGGGAGGATCGCCGAAGGGCACCGGGCGAGGGTCGGGGCGCCGGGGATCGTCCAGGCGGGATGCCGGCTCGGGCCGGCCGAACGGCGCCGGCGGCTTCAGGTCCTGAAACGACCTGCCGGATCCGGCCGGAAGGGGCGGCGGGGTGGGCTCCGGCTGGCGGAAGGTGCGGGGAACCTTCGGAAGCGGCGGCGGCTTGGCCGGCACCGGCGGGGGTGGCAGCGGCTTGGAGGTGCCGTACTCCTCACCGAGGGCCTTCGCCAGCTTCTTGCGGTTGGGGCGGCCGAGGGTGTCGCCCAGCTGGTTGAACAGGTCGATCAGCCGCTGATCCCGCACCCGGTAGAGCTGGTCGTCGCGCTGCACCAGGTAACCGGTGAGGTGCTCCACCATCAGCTCGGCCGTGGACTGGGCGGTCTCGATGACGTCCTTGGAGGACGCGGCTATCCGCTCCACCACCTCCTGCTTGCCGAGGTTGACCGCCTGCTTGACCTCGCCGGTCGCCGACTCGGAGAGTGACGCGAGGGTCTGGACGACCTCGACCTGGTCCTCGCGGATGTCCGCCAGCAGCGACGCCGACTCCTCGCCGATCCGCTCCCCGATGGCCACCGCCGATACCTCCAGGTCCCGCCGGAGCTGGCCCGGAAGCTCTCCCAGCTCGGCGATGCGCTGGGCAAGCTGGAGGATCGCCTCCTCGATCGCCTCGATCCGAAGGGTGAGCCCGGCGTCCCGGGGCGGCTGTACCTTGGGCGGGGGCTGCGCCTGCAGGGCGGCAAGCACCCGATCGGTCACCGCTTCGACCACCGACTCGTTGTTCTTGGCGATCGCGGCCAGCAGAGCGTCGTCCCGCTTGGTGAGGTCCTCGTCTTTGCGGTTGATCAGCTCCCGGATGCCGGCGAGCTCCTCCTCCGCCTTGACCAGGGCGGCTTTGGCCCCGAAGACCGTCTCGACCAGCATCCGCCGCTCCCGCGCCTGATCGGCCAGAGCGGAGGACAAAAGGGCGTCTATGCGGTCCGAGTCTTCCTCGCCGCCGGAATCCGCAGGAACTGCGTTCACGCTTTCGAGCATACCCCTGTAATGGTATTCCCCATGGCGGAACAGAAGCGGATTACGGGCTAGACCAGTGCGGTCTGGTTGGTCTCCAGAATCTCGTAAACCGTGTTGCGCCGGGCCCAGGGGCGGCCGATCCCGGTGGCCAGCCGGCGCATCTGGTCCGGGCCAAGCTCCTGGCCGTGGGAGGCCCCGGCGGAGCGGGAGATGATCTCGTTCATCAGGGTCCCGCCGAGGTCGTTGCATCCGGCCCTCAGAGCCGCCTGGGAGCCTTCGGGGCCCATCTTGACCCACGAGACCTGGATGTTGGTGATCTCGGGGTGCAGGGCGAGCCTGGCGACCGCGTGCATGCGCATGGACTCTTCGAAGGTGGGTCCCCGGCGGGCCTTGCCCTTCAGGTAGATGGGGGCGGCCATGTGCACGAACGGCAGGGGCACGAACTCGGTGAATCCCCCGGTCTGTCTTTGGATGTCCCGAAGGACGGTGAGGTGCCGGGCCCAGGAGCGGTAGTCGTCGGCGTGTCCGAACATGATCGTGGTGGTCATCCTGAGGCCGAGCGAGTGGGCGGTCCGGGCGACCTCGGACCACTGGGCGGTGTTGATCTTGTCCGGGCAGATCACCTCCCGGATGCGGTCGTCGAGGATCTCCGCCGCGGTCCCGGGCAGCGTGGAGAGCCCGTTGTCCTTTAGCTCCCAGAGGAAGTCCCGGACCGAGACGCCCTTGGTGGCGGCGCCCTGCCACACCTCGAGCGGGCTGAAGGCGTGGATGTGCATGTCGGGGACCGCGGCCTTGATCGCATTCAGGACGCTCACGTAGAAGTCGCCGGTGAAGCTGGGGTGGATGCCGCCCTGCAGGCAGACCTCGGTGGCCCCCGCCACCCAGGCCTCCACCGAGCGGCGGGCGATCTCGTCCAGGTCGAGCAGGTAGGGGTCACCCCGCAGGTTCAGCGACTTGGGGCCCTTGCTGAAGGCGCAGAACCCGCACTTGAAGTAGCACATGTTGGTGTAGTTGATGTTGCGGTTGATCACGTAGGTGACCGTGTCGCCGCTCGCCTCGCGGCGTCGGGTGTCGGCGGCCTCGAACAGGTCCCGCTGCTCCGGCCCCCGGGCCGAGAACAGCAGCGCGATGTCGTCCTCGGTCAGCTCGGCGTCGCCCATCGCCTTGTCGAGAACCTTCACGAACGAGTTGCGGCTGCGGACCGCGGGGCTTCCCGACCAGCCGATCGGGTGGTGCAGCACGTCGGGAGGTGGAGTCGACACCCCGGGGAACCACGAGATGTCCCGCGCCAGGCCCGAGGTGTCGGCGTGTTCCAGGACCTTGGGCCGCACCTTGCGGTCGACCCACGCCGGGTCGAAGACGTAGCGGGGGTAGATCCCGAGGCGCGGCATCAGCAGGAAGCCCGCCGACTCGGTGGCCGCCCTCAGCCGGGAGATGGCGGGCCACGGGGCCTCCGGGTTCACGTGGTCCACGGTGACCGGCGACACGCCGCCCCAGTCGTTGATTCCGGCCTCCACGTAGCGGACCCAGGATTGATCGACACCAGCGCGGCTTTCGGCTGCCAGGTTCGGCGGCGCCTGGACGCCGACCTCGGGCGGCAGGACCACCCGGGCCAGCGCGATGGTCGCGAGCATGTCGTCCAGGGTCGGCTCGGGGTGCGAGTGCATGAGCGTGTCCGGCTTGGCCCGGAAGTTCTGCACGATGACCTCCTGGATGTGGCCGTAGCGCAGGTGGGACTCCCGGATGGCGGAGAGCGTCTCGACCCGGTCCTGCCAGGTCTCGCCGATACCGATCAAAAGGCCGGTGGTGAAAGGAATCTTCTGCCGGCCGGCCTCGTCGAGAGTCGCCAGGCGCACCGCCGGATCCTTGTCCGGGGACCCGTGGTGGGCCGCGCCCCTTGCCAGCAGCCGGCGCGAGGTCGACTCCAGCATGATGCCCATCGAGGGGCCGGTCTTTCGCAGAAACGCCAGCTCGCCGGCCGTCATGACGCCGGGGTTCAGGTGGGGCAGCAGGCCGGTCTCCTCCAGCACTGCGGCGGCCGCCGCGGCGAGGTACTCCAGCGTGGTCGAGTACCCCATGGCGGCCAGCTCGTCGCGGGCTACTTTGTAACGCAGCTCCGGCTTGTCCCCCAGGGTGAACAGCGCCTCCTTGCAGCCGGCGGCCGCCGCGGTCCGGGCCAGCTCCAGCACCTCGTCCATCCTCAGGTAGGCCCGGCGGCCGGCGATCGGGGGCCGGGCGAACGTGCAGTAGTGGCAGACGTCGCGGCACAGCTTGGTCAACGGGATGAAGACCTTCGGCGAGTAGGTCACCACGTTCCCCCAGGCGTCGTCGCGGATGGCCGCGGCGCGAGAGATCAGGGCGGGGAGGTCTGGGGAGTCCTCAAAGGACACGAGGTCGTGGTCCGGGGTCTCAGTCATCGCGATGCCCCGATGATACTGTCCTCGCTCGCGGTACGCGAAGGAGCATGGAGGCCGGCATCACCGAAACGAGGATCGCAGCACTGGCCGGAGGGGTCGGCGCGGCGCGCTTTCTGAGGGGCCTGACGATGGCCACCAGGGCCGATTGGGTGACTATCATCGGCAACACCGGGGACGACTCGGTGATGCACGGGCTGCACATCAGCCCGGACCTGGACATCGTCACCTACACCCTGGCCGGCATCGTCGACGCCGCCGGCTGGGGCATCGCCGACGACACCACCAACGCCCTGTCCCAGATGGCCGGTTACGGGATCGACACCTGGTTCACGCTTCGGGACCGGGACATCGGTACTCACATGGCCCGCACCTCGTGGTTGAGCGAGGGCCTCTCGCTGACCGGGATAACCGACCGGATCCGGACCGCTCTGGGCGTCGAGTCCCGCATCCTGCCGATGAGCGACGACCCGGTGCGGACCAAGATCCTCACCCGCGAAGGGATCACCCGGGACTTCCAGGAGTACTTCGTGAAGCTTCGCCACGCCGACGAGGTCGCCTCGGTCTCCTACGAGGGGGCCGCCGCGGCGTCCCCGGCGCCGGGGGTGCTCGATGCGCTGGCTGAGGCGGACCGGATCGTGATCTGCCCCTCGAACCCGGTCCTCAGCATCGGCCCGATCCTGGCGGTGCCCGGGGTGCGGGAGGCGCTGGCCGGGCGCCGGGACGACGTGGTGGCGATCTCGCCGATCGTCGCCGGGGCCGCGCTCAAGGGGCCGGCGGCCCGCCTGCTGCCGGTGGTGGGCGCCGAGCCGAGCGCGGCGGGAGTCGCCGGCCTCTACCGGGACTTTTGCGGCACGATGGTCGTCGACCGGCTGGACGCCGGCCACACCGCGGCCGTGGAGGGCCTGGGCATGCGGACGCTGGTCGCCCAGACCATCATGCACACACCCGGCGACGCCAAGCTGCTGGCCCGGGAGATCCTCGAGCTGTGACGATTCCGGCAATCTCGATCTGGGGAGTCAGGATCGAGGGCGAGTTCGCCAAAGGCGACAAGGTGGCCGACCGGATCTTCACCGCCTGCACCGATGCGGGGCTGGAGCTGGCCGACGACGACGTAGTGGTGGTCACCCACAAGATCGTCTCCAAAGCCGAGGGCCGGGTGGCCGAGATGCCCGAGGGCGACTGGGAGGCCCGGGATGCCCTGATCGCAGCCGAAGGCGCCACCTTCCTGAGGCGCAACGGTTCGATCGCCATCACCAAGACCCGTCACGGGTTCGTCTGCGCCAGCGCCGGGATCGACGCGTCGAACGTCGAGCCGGGCAAGGTGACACTGCTCCCGCTAGACCCCGACCGGTCTGCCCGGTCGATCCGCAGCCGGCTGAAGCGCCTGGCCGGGGTGGACGTGGCGGTGGTGGTCAGCGACACCTTCGGCCGGGCGTGGCGGATCGGGCAGACCAACGTGGCGATCGGCGTCGCCGGGATGCTGCCCACCGTCAACTACCGGGATACCGCCGACAGCTTCGGCACCGTGCTGAAGGTCACGAACCTGGCGATCGCCGACGAGCTGGCCGGCGCCGCCGAGATGGTCATGGGCAAAGCCGAGGGAGTTCCGGTGGCGGTGGTCCGGGGAGCACCGATCTCGCGGGGGCGGGGCAGCGCCAAAGACCTGGTCCGGCCGGCACACGAGGACCTTTTCCTCTAGCGACATCCGCAAATTTTTTCTGATCTCTCGGAATAAAGTACCTTGCTACTAAGTTACTTATGACGAAAGCCAATCGGCTAAGGGTTTAGGAAGAGTTACAGGAGGTGTCGAACATGGAGACAACGGTCACGGACATCGGCAGCGTTCGACACAGGCTGGAGGGGACCGTGCTGGTCGACCGGGCTTGGGCTCGGGAGATCGGTGCAAGCCAGGCCAAGGGCGCCCGGCGGGTCGGCAACTTCTACCGCCTGCCTCGGGCGGAGTACGTTCGGCTTCTGAACGGTGCATCCAACGGGGCCCGGTCCTACCAGGTTGTGGGCGACCAGCTGAAGTGGACCCGCAGCGACGACGTCGCAGTCGCCGAGCTGCTGGAGGAGGCGGCTCAGCAGGCGGAGCAAGCCCAGGACTCCGAGTGCGTCGGCTGCTCGTAATTCGACACGAAAGGTTTGGAAGGCAAGCAGTAAACACGAGGACAGGGAGGTGAGAACGTATGGCTTTCTTGAGCAGGCTCAGCCCGTGGTCGGCGCTGACCGACCTGGAGAGGCAGATGGACTCCCTGATGAAGGGAGTGTTCGGAACCAGCGGCTTCGAGGCTCTCCGGCCGCAGCGGACCGGCGGGGCGTGGGTACCGGCGGTTGACGTCTTCAGCCGGGAGGCCGACCTGGTGATCCGGGCCGAGCTTCCGGGTGTCGACCCGGAGAAGGACGTCGACATCACCGTCACCGACGGGGTGCTTCGCATCCGGGGCCAGCGCCATTCCGAGCATCGGGACGAGCGGGAGAACTACTTCCGCATGGAGACCACCTACGGCTCGTTCGAGCGCAGCATCCCGCTTCCGGAGGGGGTCGACATCGAAGGCATCCAGGCCACCCACCGCAACGGCGTCCTGGAGGTAGTGGTTCCGGGAGCCGCCCAGATCGCTCCGGCGAAGAGGATCCCGGTGCAGGTCGAGGGGGGCGCCGCCCAGCCGGCCATCGAAGCGCAAGCCGGCGAGGCCGCTCCGGCCGAAAAGGCCCCGGACGCTGTTGCTTAGGCGGCCTGCGACTCGCCTGCCGAAGCGCCCTCGGCCTTTTCGGCCGGAGCGGC
>DATABX010000022.1:0-5530 GCA_036259335.1 Actinomycetota bacterium | reverse complement strand
GTGGGCGTTCCACGCGCTGCACGACGACGGCCGGTGCCTGGGGATGTCGCGGTCCGAACTGCAGCGCCTCTACCGGGACGCCGCCCTGATAGTGAACCTGCACGGCGGGACGATCCCCACCGACGAGCAGGCGGCGGGCGGGCGGCTGGTCTACGTCGAGACCGACCCGGTGGAGGTTCAGATCCAGCTGGCGCAGCGCAACCAGCAGACTGTCGACTACCTCGAGCCGCACGCCGCCTTCTTCACCTTCGCCGAGAACTACGGGAACCCCGACTGCCTGCTGCCGGTGTCGAAGCAGTTCGACTTCGTGCCCACCTGCCAGCCGGTGGTCCTGGACTTCTGGACCGATCGTGCCGATCCCGGTGAAGCCTTCCGGACGGTCGGCAGCTGGAAGCAGGCCTGGCGGGACGTGGTGTTTCGAGACGAGGTCTACCGCTGGAGCAAACACCACGAGTTCGACCGATTCCTCCGTCTGCCCGAACTTTCGGGCGCCCGGTTCGAGCTGGCGATGGCCGGCGTCGAGGACCAGGACCAGGCGAAGCTGCGGGAGCACGGGTGGGGCCTGGCCGACGCCGCCGAAGTCTCGCACGACCTGGAGCCCTACCGGCAGTTCGTAGCCTCCTCCCGCGGCGAGTTCACGGTCGCCAAGGACCAGAACGTGCGGATGCGCACCGGCTGGTTCAGTGACCGCAGCGCCACCTTCCTGGCTGCCGGGCGCCCGGTGGTCACCCAGGAGACCGGGTTCTCCAACCTGGTGCCCGGGGCCAGGGCCTGTTCGGCGTGAGCACGGTGGAGGAGGCGGCCGAGGCGATTCGGCAGATCCAGGCCGACTACCCGTCCCACTCCCGCGCCGCCCGCAGCATCGCCCGGGAGCACTTCTCCTCCGACGTGGTGCTGAAGGATCTGCTCGACCACCTCGGCTTTCGGACCTCGACCGGCCGGCGGGCCTCCGGGTCGCTGGCGTTCTCGCCGTCGCTCGACCTGCTGCCGGCCTCCCGCCGGCCGATGCGGCTGCGAGACGAGACCTTGAAGCTGCTGAAGGCGTCGCCGCCGCCGGTGGTCCGTGGCCTGGTGCCTGGGAATACGCGGCCGAAGGTGAGCGTCGTGGTACCGCTGTTCGGCGAGCTGCCGCTGGTGCGGCTGTGCCTGCAGAGCGTGCTGCACAACACGGTCGAGCCGGGCTACGAGCTGGTGGTGGTCGACAACGGGGCGCCGGAGGACAGCGCCCGGTACGTCGACGCCCTGGCGGAGGCGCACGACGGCATCCGGGTGATTCGCAACCCGGCGAATCGGGGGTTCGCGGCCGCGGTGAACCAGGGGGTCGAGGCGGCCCGGGCGCCCAAAGTGGTGCTGCTGAACGACGACACCGTCGTGCCGCCGGGGTGGCTGAATCCGCTGTCGCGGCGGCTGGACGACCCTCGGGTGGGGGCGGTCGGCCCGCTGACCAACCGCTCGGAGGACTTCGCCGAGATCCCCGCCTCCTACCGCACCTACGGTGAGTTCTGTGAGTTCGCCGGCAGGCGGGCCCGCCGGTACCGGAACCGCAGCCGGAAGGCCCCTTCGCTCACGATGTTCTGCTTCGGCTTCCGCAAGGCCACCTACAACAAGGTCGGGCCGGTGGACGAGGGGTACGGGCAGGGGCTGTTCGAGGACGACGACTACTGCCGGACGCTGGGCGAAGCCGGCTACTCGCTGGTGACCGCCGAGGACGTGGTGGTCCACCACTTCGGCGGGTCTTCGTTCGGCTCGCTGGTGCCGACCGGCGACTACGCCCGGCTGTTCGAAGCCAACAAGGCCCGCTACGAGTCCAAGTGGGGGAGCGAGTGGACGCCCCACACCCGCCGCCCGAACCCCGGCTACCGCAGGACCACCGAGCGGCTGCAGCGGCTGGTGGGCGACGAGATCCCGTCCGGGGATGCGGTTGCCGTGGTCAGCCGCGGGGACCAGGCGCTGCTCGAGCTCCCGGTGGCGTCGGCGCAGCACTTCCCGCAGGCCGACGACGGCAGCTACCCCGGCTTCTACCCGCAGGACAGCGCCGAGGCGGTGGCTCACCTGGAGCTGGTCAGGGGCCGCGGGGCCTCGTGGCTGGTCATCCCCCGCCCCGCCTTTTGGTGGCTGGAGCACTACCGGGAGTTCTCGCGGCATCTGGAGGCGACCTATCTGAGAGCAGTCGACGACGAGGAATGCCGGATCTACCGGCTGAAACCGGGCTCCGGCCCCCAACCAGTTCCCAGCAACCTCAAGGAGATAAGCGGATGACTCGACCCACGATAGTGATACCGGTCCACAACCAGGCGGGGCTGACCAGGCGGTGCCTGGACGACCTGCTGGCGAGCCGCGACTGCGCCGGGGCCGAGGTCCTGGTGGTCGACGACGGCTCCACCGATGTGACGCCCGCGGTGCTCGAGTCGTTCGGCGACCGGATCCGGGTGCTCCGCACCGGCCGCAACCTCGGCTTCGCCGCGGCGTGCAACCTGGGGGTGGAGGAGGCCTCCAGCGAGCTGGTGGTCCTGCTCAACAACGACGTTCGTCCGGTGACCGGCTGGCTGGCCGCGCTGGTCGACTACGCCGCCGGCCACCCCGAGGCGGCGGCGATCGGCGCCAAGCTGCTGTTCGGCAACGACACGGTCCAGCACGCCGGGGTGGTCATCGGGCAGGACCGGAACCCGCACCACCTCTACGCCGGCTTCCCGGCCGGCCACCCGGCGGTGTGCCGCTCCCGGCGCTTCCAGATCGTGACCGCCGCCTGCATGCTGGTCCGCAGGTCGGTGTTCCTGGGCCACACCGGTTTCGACACCGCCTTCGTCAACGGCCACGAGGACGTCGATCTGTGCCTGCGACTCAACCGGACCGGGCACCAGGTGCACCTGTGTGCCGAGAGCGTGCTCTACCACCTGGAGTCGGCGAGCCGGGACCTGCACTCGGAGGCCGTGCGCGCCAACGGCCGGCTGTACCGGGAGCGCTGGGCGGCCGAGGTGGTGCCCGACGACCTGGACTATTACCTGGAGGACGGGATGCTCGCGATCTCCTACGCCGACGGCTTCCCGCTGGCGCTGACGGTGGCCCCCGAGCTGGCCACCGCCTCCCAGGCCGGCGACGGAGGGCTGGAGAAGCTGCTGCGCGAGCGCTCGGCCCAGGTGTTCGAGCTACTGCGCGAGTCGGCGCGGCTCACCGTCGCGCTCGGCGAGGTGGAGCTGTCCGATCAGCTCCGGACCCAGCTCGCAGCGCCCGGCCGGGGTGCGGCCGACGGGCCCGGCGAACATCGCAACCAGCTCGCCCAGGACCAGCATCTCGAGGCTGCCCTGTGGCAGCTGCAGAAGGCGCTGGCCGACCGCAAGCGCGGGCCGTCGCCGAGCCGGTGGCTGGAGTACCGGGGGCAGGTGCAGCAGGTGAGGGAAACCGTCTGCCGGGTGACTCCTCCCGGGGCTGCGGTAGCGGTGGTCAGCCGGGGGGACGAACGGCTGGTCGACCTGCCGGCCCGGCGGGGCGAGCACCTGCCGCAGGACGGCTCCGGCCGGTTCGCCGGCTACTACCCGGGCGACGGCGCCGCCGCGGTCCGGTGCCTGGAGGAGCTACGAAGCCGCGGGGTCGGTTACCTGGCGATTCCGCCGACCTCCCGCTGGTGGCTCGATCACTACCCGGAGCTGGCCGACCACCTGGGCCAGGTTGCCACCCCGCTGGTCCCCGAGAACTCCCAGGCCCTGGTGTTCGCCCTCGAACCGTCCGCAAGCACCGAAGGGGGCAGCCTTTGATGGCCGGATCGACCGAGAGGACCAACGGCAGGACGGCTCCCGGCCAGACCAACCTCAGCGTCCGGGTGGGCGAGATGTCGCTCCGGCTCGACCGGCTGACCCGCCAGCTGGAGAGCCTGACCGAGCTGGTGAAGGGACAGAACGAGCTGCTGCAACGCCAGTACCGGATCCAGACCGGCACGACCGGGCAAGCCGAGGTCCCCGCCGCGCGCCTGGCGTCGGACCGAGACCCGGCCGGCCCGTCGGAGAGCGAGAGCTACGCCGACCTGGTGATCCGCATCCGGGCGCTCGTCCGCTCGGTTGTGCCGGCCGGCGCCACGGTGCTGGTTGCCGGCAAGGGCGACGACGAGCTGCTGCTGCTCGAGGGCCGGGTCGGCTGGCACTTTCCGCAGGGGGAGGGCGGCGTCTACAGCGGCCACCACCCGGCGAACAGCGCCGAGGCGATCCGCTTGCTGGAGAAGCTGAGGCGCCGGGGGGCGAGCTTCTTCGTCCTGCCGGCCAGCGCCTTCTGGTGGCTCGACCACTACGCCGAGTTCGCCGCCCACCTGACCGAGCGGTACCGCGTGGCGCTGAGGAACGCCGACGCCTGCCTGATCTTCGACCTCAGAACCAATCCGGAGGAGGCCGCACGATGACCGACCGCAGACGCGTGCTCTACGTGGTCCACGCCCACCCTTCGGTGCTCGCCGGAGGGGCCGAGAACTACGCCCACCAGCTGTACTGCCAGATGCGGGAGCATCCCGACTTCGAGCCGGTGCTGCTGGCCCGCACCGGGCCTCCCAGCTACAAGCAGGGGCCGCCTCACCTGGGAACGCCGCTGATCCCGGTGGAGGGGGACCCCAACCAGTACCTGCTATACACCGACGCCGAGGCCTACGACTTCTTCAACGCCACCCTCACCTCCAAGCAGATGTACACCGAGCACTTCCGGGCTTTCCTTGAGGCCTACCGGCCGGACGTGGTGCACTTTCAGCATTCGATCTTTTTGGGCCTGGACATGATCACCGAGGTCCGGCGGACGCTGCCCGAGGCCGCGATCGTCTACACCCTCCACGAGTACCTGCCGATCTGCTTCAACGACGGCCAGATGATCCGGCGGGATGGGTCCCTATGCGACCACGCTTCGCCCCGGCGGTGCCACGAGTGCTTCCCGGAACGGTCGTCGCAGGACTTCTTTCTGCGGGAGCGGTTCATCAAGTCGCACCTGGCGCTGGTCGACCTGTTCGTCGCTCCCAGCCGGTTTCTGCTGGAGCGCTATGTCGCCTGGGGGATCGACCGGGACCGGATCAGGTTCGAGGAGAACGGCCGGCCCTGGGCGGCGGCGATCGAACCAGAACCGGCGCGGCCCCGGACCCGCTTCGGGTTCTTCGGCCAGTTCAGCCACTTCAAGGGGACCGACCTGGCGGTCGAGGCGATGAAGTTGGTCCGGGACGACCCACGGGTGGAAGGGCTGGACCCGGCGCCGTCGCTGTTCCTGCACGGCGCCAACCTCGAGTACCAGACCGAGGCGTTCCAGGAGCGGTTCGCCGGCCTGATGGATGCCGGCGTGCAGCCGTTCCCACAGGCCCTCGCCGGTCACGGCCTGGACGATGTCGTCCGCCAGGCTCTCGGCGTCGCCGGCGCTAAAGTGCAGGCCGTTGACGCCCGGGGTCACCTTCTCCGCCATCCCGCCGATGTCGCTGCAGATCACCGGCCGCCGGTTCTGGAACGCCTCCTGGATCACCAGCGGCGAGTTCTCCCACCACCGGGAGGGGACGACCACCCAGTCCACCGCCGCC
>DATABX010000021.1:0-1561 GCA_036259335.1 Actinomycetota bacterium | reverse complement strand
TTCGAGAAGTGGCGCGCCAACGGCCTGGTTGGCGGCGAGAGGTAGCGGCCCGGTAAGGAGCGCCTCATGGCGATCGTAGAAGCCCGCGGCCTGACCAAGGTCTTCGACGGCCAGAACCCGGCGGTCGACAACCTGGACCTGGCGACCGAGGAGGGCGAGTACCTGGTCCTGCTCGGCCCGTCCGGCAGCGGAAAGACCACGCTGCTCCGGCTGATCGCCGGCCTGGAGCAGCCGACCTCGGGCGAGATCTACATCGCCGGCGAGCCGATGGCCGGGCTGCCGCCCCGAGCCCGGAGCATCGCCATGGTGTTCCAGAGCTACGCCCTCTATCCGCACAAGTCGGTGTACGAGAACATCGCCTTCCCGCTCAAGGCCCAGGGGGTGGCGGCCGACGAGCGCCCTAAAAAGGTCGAGTGGGCGGCCGAGCTGCTGAGCATCGGCCACCTGCTGAAGCGCAAGCCGCGGCAGCTCTCCGGCGGCGAGCGGCAGCGGGTGGCGCTCGCCCGGGCGCTGGTCCGGGAGCCCGACGTGTTCCTGCTGGACGAGCCGCTGTCCAACCTCGACGCCAAGCTGCGGGCCACCGCCCGGGACGAGTTGAAGTCGTTCCAGAAGCGCATCGGCGTCACCACGCTCTACGTCACGCACGACCAGGTGGAGGCGATGGGACTCGGCGACCGGATCGCGGTGATGAACAACGGGCGGATCCACCAGATCGGCACCCCGCGCGAGGTGTACGCCGACCCGGCGGACACCTTCGTCGCCACCTTCGTCGGGTCGCCTCCGATGAACCTGATCCGCAGAGGGGAGACGCTGGTGGGGTTCCGGCCGGAAGCCCTGCTGCCGGAGTCGGAGAAGGCCGGCGAGGGGCTGACGATATCGGTGGACGTCCACCGGGTGGAGTACCTCGGATCGGAGCGCCACGTGCTGGGGACCCTCGCCGGCGACGAGTGGCACAGCCGGGTCACCGGGGTCCTGCCGGCCGCCCTCCCGCTGCCGGTCAGCGACGGCAAGGACCAGAAGTTCTTCGTCCACCACGGCGACCTGCGGTTCTTCGACGCCGAGACCGGCAAGAGCATCGAGCCCCAGCCGATCGGCTCCCTGCAGTGAACGACCACCCGAAGCGGGCACGCCGCTACTGGATGGAGAGCGAAGGGGTACTCGCTCCCCTGCTGCTGGCGCCCTCGATCCTCTACATCTTCGCCCTGGTCGCCATCCCGTTCTTCCTGGCCATCGTGTACAGCCTGAGCGACGTCACGATCGGGGACCCGAGCGTCGACTTCGTCGGCCTGGAGAACTTCCGCCAGGTCCTGCAGGACCCGGTGTTCCGCCGGTCGCTGCGCAACAGCGTGGTGACGACGGTGGTCACGATGCTGCTGGTGGTGATACTGGCCAAGATCCTCGCCCTGGTGCTGACGAAGGACTTCAAGGGCAAGTGGGTGGTGCGCTTTTTGATCCTGCTTCCGTGGACCACGCCGGTGTCGCTGGCGGCGATCGCCTGGCTGTGGATGCTCGACTCGCTGTTCAGCCCGATCGACTGGACCCTGCGCTACTTCGGGTTCAT
>DATABX010000020.1:0-3395 GCA_036259335.1 Actinomycetota bacterium | reverse complement strand
ATGGGTGCAGATCGGCGACACCGCCTTCACCATTCCGCCGACCTCCCGGTAAGCCGCCACCTTCCCCTGTCCGGTGCGTACGATGGCGCCTTCGCCCGGCTTGAGGGTGTCGATCTCCGGTGCGACCAGTGCCGACAGCCGGTCGCCGAAGAACCGCTTGGCGACGTTGGCGTTCTCCTTGATGAGCTTGGCCGCCGAGGGGGCGAAGTCCAGGCGGGTGGCGTCGAACACCTCGGCCCACGGGTTGGTCCGCCCGACGATCAGATCCCTAAGGATCATCGCCGCTGCGGTTCCGCCGGTCATGCCCCACTTGCGGAACCCGGTGGCGACGAACAGCCTCTCCGAGTTGGGCGACAGCCGGCCGATGTAGGGCACCTCGTCGGCCGGCATGTAGTCCTGCGCCGACCAGCGGAAGTCGACGGCCTTCACGTTGAACCGATCCCGCGCCCAGGCCTCCAGCTTGGCGTACCGGGTGGTGGTGAAGTCTCCCTGGCCGACCTTGTGCCCCTCGCCGCCGGCCAGCAGGTACTCGGTCCGGTCGCTGCGGTGCGGCCTCAGGGAGCGGACCGGGTTGTCGGCGCTTAGATACATGCCCTGCGGAACTTCGCCCTCGATCTCCACCGCCAGACAGTACGACCGCGACGGCGCCGCCCGGGCGAACAGGCCGGCCGGGTCGTGGAACGGAAGATGGGTGGCCTGTACGACGTAGCCGGCGTTCACATCGCCGTGTTCGGTCTTGATGATTGCCCGGTTGTCCCCCGCGTCGATGTCCAGGGCCCGGGTCTCTTCGAAGATCCGGCAGCCGTCACCCTCGATCAGCTCGGCAACGCCCAGGGCGTAGCGGCGGGGGTGGAACTGCGCCTGGTCCTGGAACTGGACCGCGGCGAGGATCTCCCACGGAAGGTCGGTGGTGGTGGTGAGCGCCGCCGGCAGGCCCAGAGCGCGAGCCGCCTGGACCTCGGCCTCGATGTCGGCCACCCGGTCCGGGTCCTCGGTGTAGGTAAACGCCGGACGGCGCTCGAACCCGCAATCGATCCCGTCCTCGGCCACCAGGGAGGCGATCAACTCCAGCGCGGCCTGCGAGGCGCCGGCGTACTGGCGGGCCTTGTGCTCCCCCTGTTCCCGGATCAGCTTGTCGTAGGTGAGCCCGTGCAGGGAGGTGACCTTGGCGGTGGTGTACCCGGTGGTACCCGAGGCGATCCGCCGGGCCTCCAGCAGTGCGACGCTGAAGCCGGCCCGCTTGAGCAGCAGCGCGGTGGTGAGACCGGCGATGCCTCCTCCAATGACCGCCACCTCGAAGCTCATGCCGGAGCGGGGCAACGGTGGATAGCTGGTCTGGGCGGCGGTTTCGACCCAGATCGACGGGTTTGCCTCGTAAAGATTGCTCACGCGGTCTTCGGTTCCTTCCTGGAGGGGTGGCTGAAAGCGAACTCCTAGGTTCTTCCCTGCCGCGGGTCCGACAAACCTAGGCCGAGCGCTCCCGCAGCTCGGCGGCCCACTCCAGCAGGGCGTCCGCCTCCTTCAGGTTCAGGATCCGCTCTTCAGGGATGCCGGCCTCCAGGGCGGCGGCCAGGCCGAAGTCGACGAAGCCGATCTGCCCCGGCCAGTGGGCGTCGCTGCCCAGCGAGATCGTGGTGCCCTCCTCGGCGGCGAGATGCAGGATGTCGACCTTGAAATCCTGCCGGTTGGGGAACCCGTCGACCTCCACGGCCTTGCCCACCCGGGTGGCCTCCGCGAGCACCCGCCGCCAGTCGGCATGCAGGCCGGTCCGGAAGTCGTACATCCGCCCTTGCGGGTGCCCCAGGATGTGCACGTCGGGGTTGGCGAGCGCCGCCAGGTACCGCTCGGTCTGGTCCTCCTTGATCCGCAGCTTGGAGTGGAACGACGCCAGCACGAGATCCAGCTCCGCCAGCGCCTTGGGGTCCATGTCGCCCTCTCCGGTGACGCTGAGGTTCATCTCGATCGACCGCAGCAGCCGGAACCCGCCGGCGGCGTAGCGCTCGTTGACATCCTCGATCTCGTACCCCTGGCGGGTGAGCTCGTCCTCGTCCATGCCGCCGGCGATTTTGAGGCCCTTGGAGTGGTCGGTCACCGCCTGGTAGCGAAAGCCCTGGGCCTCGGCCAGAGCCGCCAGCTCGGCGACGGTCACTCCCCCGTCGCTCCAGACGGTGTGGCTCTGCAGGTCGCCGTTCACCCGCACGCCGGGGTTCCGGGCGAGGATCGCCTGCACCTGGGTCAGGGTCAGAAAGCCGTCGCGGATTTCCGGCGGCGTCGGGACGGGCTCGTCCTCCTCGAGCCAGCGGGTGATGATCCGCTCGAGGTGGGGGCCGACCCCCTCGAGGGTCTGGATCTCGCCCCGCTCGGCCAGCTCGGCGATCTCAACCGGCCAGGTCATCGCCCGGCGGGAGGCCCGGCGCAGCGCCCGCTGCAGGTTGCCCTCGGTTTGCTCGGAGGCCACGGCCAGCAGCTCGGCCAGGCCGGCGTTGTCGATCAGATTTCGGTCCTCCCAAACAAATCCGGTTGAGGTGCGCCCGCGCAGGGGTACACGCAATACCATGACCGACATTCCCCGTCTGCTGCTATTCGATGTCGACGGCACCCTCGTGGACACCAACTACCAACACGCCCTGGCGTGGTACCGGGCGTTCCGCAGCTTCGACCGGATCCTTCCGATCTACAAGATCCACCGCCGCATGGGTATGGGAGGCGACCACCTGGTGGCCGACATGCTGGGCGACGAGGTCGAAAGCGAGCAGGGCGACGACATCCGGGCCGCCGAGAAGGTGCTCTACCGCCAATTGATCGAGGAGGTGGAGGTCATGCAGGGCGCCCGGGAGCTGATCGAGGACCTTCGCCGGGCCGGCCACCGGATCATCCTGGCCAGCTCGGGCAAACAGTTCGAGGTCGACCACTACCTCGACCTGCTGGAGATCCGGGACCTGGTGGACGGGTGGACCACCTCGGCGGACGTCGAGCGCACCAAACCGGACCCCGACCTGGTGCTGGCGGCTCTGGAGAAGGGCGGAGAGGACGGCGAAAAGAAGGCGCTCATGATCGGTGACTCGCCGTTCGACGCGCTGGCGGCGACGAAGGCCGGCATCTCCACGGTCGCAGTGATGACCGGCGGCTTCTCCCGGCAGGAGCTGAAGGACGCCGGCGCAGTAGAGGTCTTCGACACCCTGGCCGAGCTGGGCAACTACCTCCTCAACTGACGAGAGCCTCCCAAAGGGAGGCTCTCAGTCCTGGTGCGGGATGGATCAGCGCTTGCCGGCGCCCACCATCTCGCGAACCTCTTCCGCCTTCTTCTCGGCCTTCTTGCCCAGGTCCTTCGCCTTGCGCTCGGCCTTCTTGCCGATCTCCTCGGCGGTCTTCTCGGCCTTCTTGCTGAGATCCCG
>DATABX010000019.1:0-3010 GCA_036259335.1 Actinomycetota bacterium | reverse complement strand
CGGCGGTCAGGCCGCCGTCGGTGACGACGACTATCGTCGCCGGCCGGGCCGGGGTCTCCAGGCTCTCGGCCAGCAGGAAGGCCTCGGCAAAGTCGGCCGAGCCCTCGGTGGACTCCAGATCCTGCAGCGCCCGGCGGGCGGCGCTCCGGGAGGGAGTGGCCGAGATCAGCACCCTCGGCCGGGACTGGGCCGAGATGATGCTCACCACCGCGCCGTCGGAGAGGGTGTCGATCAGGCCGTCGCCGGTCGCCCGGGCCGCGTCCAGCCGGGTGGGGACCTCGTCGGTGGCCAGCATGCTCCCGGAGGTGTCGACCACCAGCACCAGATGGCTGCCGCCGACGCCCAACGATGCCCGGAACGGCCCGGCGAGCGCCAGCACCAGGGCCGCCAGGAGCAGAAGCTGGAGCAGCAGCAGGATCGAGGGGCGCAGCCGCTGGAACGGGCGGGTGGCGGCCACGTTCTTGGTCGCCTCCCCCCACAAAAACGTCGACGGAACCACCTGCCGGGGGCGTCGGGTGCGCAGCATGTAGGTGAGCAGGATCGGAACCGCCAGCCCTAGGGCGACCAGGGCGGCCGGCGAAGCCAGGCCGTCGATCACCGGACCAACCCCTGGGCGCGCAGGTCGGTCATCAGCAGGGACTCCAGGTCGTCCTCCGGGTGGAGAAGGCTGTAGCGGATCCCCCGGCTCCGGCACGACTCGGCGACCCCGGCGACGAACTTCACCGCCCGGGTGCGGTACTCCTTGAGCACCTGGTCGGACATCGAGACCTCGACCGCGTCCTCGGTCTCCGAGTCGACGAGCAGCAGGTCACCTCGCAGTGCCGGGTCGAGCTCACTGCGGGCAAGCACCTGGAGCAGGGCGCTTTCGGATCCCGGCCCGCCGAGCCGGCGGACCACCGTCTCCCACTCCTCGGTGAACAGGTCGCTGATCACGATCGTCAGGCCGGGCAGCCCGCCCGAGGAGGCCAGCCGCTGCAGCCCGCCTGCCAGGTTGGAGGCGCCGCCCGCCTCGAGCGTCTCCAGCCAGCGGTGCAGGTGGAGGGCGCCCTCACGGGAGCGGGCCCACGGGCCGGGCCGGATGCCGTCCCGGTCGACGACCCACACTCGGGCCCGGTCGTGCCGGGCGGCCGCCAGGTAGGCCAGGGCGCCGGCCAGCCGGAGCGCGGTGGGAAGCTTGTCCTCGAACCCCATCGACGCCGAGGCGTCCACGACGATCCGGACGTTCAGCTCCTCTTCGGCTTCGTAGAGCCGGATCACGAGCTTGTCCAGGCGGGCGTAGATGCCGAAGTCGATGCGGCGGAAGTCGTCGCCCTCGACGTAGGGGCGCCAGTCGGCGAAGTCGACCGAGCTGCCGAGCCTCCGGCTGCGGTGCTCGCCCGGCGTCGACCCGATCATCCGCTCCCGGGTGCGCAGCGCAAGCCGGTCCAGGCGCTCGAGGGTTCGGGGCTCCAGGAGCATCTAGAGCGGAGCGGGCCGGCTCATCCCAGCTCCTTCAGCTCTTCGGCGGGCGAGGGCACGGAGGCGAGGATCGCGTCGACTATCGCATCCGCCGTGATCCCGTCGGCCAGGGCCTCGTAGGACAGGATCACCCGGTGGCGCAGGGCCGGCCGGGCGACCTCCCGGATGCCCTCCTCGGAGACATTGAGCCCCCCGCCGAGCAGGGCGGTGACCTTGGCGGCCAGCACCAGCGCCTGGGCGCCCCGGGGGCTGGCGCCGAAGCGGACGTAGCGGCGCACCATCTCCGGCGCCTCCGGGCGGGACGGGTGGGTGGCGGCGACCAGCGAGGCGGCGTAGGTCGCCAGGTGGGTGGCGAGCGGAACCTCCCTGGTCAGCGTGATCATCGACCGCAGCTTGGCGGTGTCGACCACCTTGTTCACGTCCGGCAGGTAGGAGGCGGTGGTGCGCTCGAGGATCTTCACCATCTCCGCCGGCTCCGGCAGCTCGACCAGGATCTTAAGGAGGAAGCGGTCCAGTTGGGCTTCGGGTAGCGGGTAGGTGCCCTCCATCTCGATCGGGTTCTGGGGCGCCATCACGAAGAACGGCCGGGGAAGCGGGCGGGTCTCCCCGGCGACGGTCGCCGACCGCTCCTGCATCGCCTCCAGCAGCGCCGACTGGGTCTTGGGGGTGGCCCGGTTGACCTCGTCGGCCAGCACCAGATTGGCGAACAGGGGACCCTTGGAGAACTCGAAGCGTCGCCGGCCCTGGTCGTCCTCCCGCAGCACCTGGGTTCCCACGATATCGGCCGGCATCAGGTCGGGCGTGAACTGCACCCGGGAGAACTCCAGGTCGACCGCGTCGGAGAGGGTGCGCAGCAGCATCGTCTTGCCCAGGCCGGGCACGCCCTCGAGCAGCGCGTGACCCTCGGCAAGCAGGCAGATCAGCACCTGCCGGACCAGCTGGCGCTGCCCGACGATCAGCTTGCCGACCTCCGTCTCCACCGCGGCGGCCAGCTCGGCGTACTCCTCGGGAGTGGAGATCGTCTGGCGGTCCTGCTCAGTAAGGCTCATTCATCCTCCGTTGTTGTCCGGCGAAAGTGACTCGAAGTAGGAGCGGACGAAGGTCCGCAGCGATGCCGGAACGGGAAGCTGCTCCACCGCCCGGGCGGCCCGGCTGGAGTACTCGGGGTAGACCTGGCGGTAGGGCACGAGAGCCCGGCCTTCGGTCCCCTGGCCGATCTGCCGGCCGGTGGTCGTCTGCTCCCCGGTCGGGTCGATGTTGCCCTCGGCCTGGAGGCGCTCCGCCGGGTCGTTACCGAATGCCGGGTTGTAGATCGGCGAGTCCCCCACCTCGGTGGACGGGTTGTTGCCGGAGCCCTGCGGGCGGCCCTGGCCGCCGGTCGCCGGGCCGGCGTTGGAGGCGTTGGAACCCCCTACCGCTCCCGACGGCGAGCCGCCGCCCTGTCCCTGGCCCTGCCCTTGGCCTTGGCCCTGCCCCTGCCCTTGGCCTTGCCCTTGCCCTTGGCCCTGGGCACGGGCGAGCTGGTCCCGCAAGTCGGACAGGCTCGCCCGAG
>DATABX010000018.1:0-16311 GCA_036259335.1 Actinomycetota bacterium | reverse complement strand
CTGCAGGGCCGCGGTGGAGCTTTCCGGGGCGCCGGCCAGCGCCGCCCCCACCAGAAGCGGTCCCTCGACGCTGTAGCTGCCGGTCTTGAGCCTTGCGATCCGGGCGGTGATGTTGGGGTCGGTCACCCCACGTCCGGTGAGTCTGAGGTCCAGGTACTGGCCGGCGATGGCGTCGAGGCGCATCCTGCTCAGCGGCCCGGCGGCCCGGATCAGCGCCGCCGGTGCGAACCCCGACTCGGCCAGCAACAGGTCCGAGAGAACCAGAGCCAGGTCTCCCGCCAGGACCGCCACCGAGATCCCGTAACGCTCGGAGTCGCCGTTCACGCCCGAGGCCCGGTGCTCTTCGGCGACCCGGATGAAAGTCGAGGGCTCGCCCCTGCGGGTCGGAGAGCCGTCCATCACGTCGTCGTGCAGCAGGGCAAAGCTGTGGAGCAGCTCCAGGCTGGACGCGGCTCGTACGATCCGCTCGTCGAGCGGCCCCCCCTCGCCGTGACAGGCGGCGTAGCCGCAGCAGCACAGCAGCGGGCGGATGCGGCCGCCGGCCCGGACCGTCGCCCGGATCACCTCGTCCACGATGCGCTGGCTGGAGCTCTGGGCGAAGCGGTTTCGCACCTCGTCCAGGCGCGTTTGGAGGCAGAGATCGATCGAGGAACGGACCGTCTCGAGGCTGGACTTCGGCCCGGCCACAGACTTTTTAGCGTTCACGGGGAGGTTCCAAGAGGCACGATCCACTGTATCTGCTACCATCCAGTTCCGATGGATCGTCCGCGCATTCGCGCTCGCAGCAAATCTAAGTATCTCCGGCGCTTAGTCGCCCTCGCCTCCGCGCTGCTTTTAAGCGGGTGCGTATCGGCTGACGCCCCGATGAACTACCTCTATCCCGAGGGCCCTCAGGCCATTCAGGCGGACCGCCTGTGGGACGTCACGTTCGGCATTGCCGCGGTCGTGTTCTTCCTCGTCGAAGGCGCCCTGATCTTCATCCTCATCAAGTACCGCCGCAGCAAGAACCCTGCCGCCGCTCCCAAGCAGCTGCACGGCCACACCCGCCTCGAGCTGCTGTGGACCGCAATTCCCGCCCTCATCCTCACCGGCATCGCGTTCATGACCGTCCCGGTGATCTTCGACCAGGCCCGGGAGCCGGAGGACGCCCTGCAGATCCAGGTGATCGGTCACCAGTGGTGGTGGGAGTACAAGTACGACAACGGCGAGGGACTGGTCACGGCCAACGAGCTGCACATTCCGACCGACCGTCCGGTGTTGCTGGAGCTGCGCTCGGCCGACGTCATCCACAGCTTCTGGATTCCCAAGCTGGCCGGCAAGATGGACGCAGTCCCCGGCCGGGTCAACCACCTCACCATCCGCGCCCCCGAACCGGGCGAGTACCTGGGTCAATGCGCCGAGTACTGCGGTTTGTCCCACGCCAACATGCGGGCCAAGGCATTCGCCCATGAGCCGGCCGAGTTCGAGCAGTGGCTCGCCGACCAGGAGGCTCCGGCCCGGGACGAGCCGTCGGTCGCCGAGGGCAAGGACCTGTTTTTGACCGGCACGTTTGCGGAGGGACAGATGTGCGTCTCCTGTCACACGGTCGAAGGGACCGAGGCCGCCGGCATCCTGGGCCCGAACCTGACCCACGTGGCCAGCCGCACCCGTTTTGCCGGATCGATGTTCGAGCTGAACGAGGAAAACCTAAGAAGGTGGCTGGAGGACCCGCCGGCTCGCAAGCCCGGTGCTCTCATGCCCGACTTGAATTTGACGGACGACCAGATCGATGACCTGGTCGCCTACCTGATGAGCTTGGAATGATGGGAGAGCAGCTATGGGTACGGTAACCACCCCGACTCCGTGGTTCCTCCGCCGGCCGAAGGCCAAGTCCGGCTTCTGGAGCTGGATCACGACGGTGGACCACAAGAGAATCGGCATCCTCTACGGCTACACCGCCTTCGCCTTCTTCCTTCTGGGTGGTATCGAGGCGCTGCTCATCCGCGCCCAGCTCGCCACTCCCGAAGGCCAGGTTGTGAGCGCCGACCTCTACAACCAGCTGTTCACCACCCACGGGATCACGATGATCTTCCTCGTCACCATGCCCATGGGGGCGGCGTTCTTCAACTACCTGATCCCGCTGATGATCGGCGCCCGGGACGTGGCGTTCCCTCGTCTCAACGCCCTGTCCTACTGGGTCTTTCTGTTCGGCGGCATTTTCATCTACACCAGCTGGTTCTTCGGCGGCGCCCCCGACGGCGGATGGTTCGGTTACGCCCCTCTGACCAGCGGCGACTTCCTGCCGGGAGACCACCGCATCGACTTCTACGCCCTGGGTCTTCAGATCCTGGGGGTCGCCTCGATCGTCGCCTCGGCCAACTTCATCACGACCATCCTGAACATGCGGGCCCCCGGCATGAAGCTGCTGAAGATGCCGGTGTTCATGTGGATGACCCTGGTGACCAACTTCCTGCTGCTGTTCGCCATGCCGGTCATCGCAGTCGCGCTGTTCTTCATGACCTTCGACCGCACCTTCGACGCTCTGTTCTTCGACCCGGCCGGCGGAGGGGACCCAATCCTGTGGCAGCACCTGTTCTGGTTGTTCGGTCACCCCGAGGTCTACATCCTGATCCTGCCGGCCATGGGGATCGTCTCGGAGATCCTTCCGACCTTCTCCCGCAAGCCGCTGTTCGGCTACAGCTTCGTGGTGTTCTCGGGAGCCGCGATCGGCTTCATGGGCTGGGGGGTGTGGGCGCACCACATGTTCACCGTCGGCCTGGGGCCCGCCGCCAACGCTGCGTTCGCGGTGTCGACGATGTTCATCGCAGTGCCGACCGGCGTCAAGATCTTCAACTGGCTGGCAACGATGGCCGGCGGGTCGCTGCAGTTCAAGACGCCGATGCTGTTCTCTATCGGGTTCATCGCGATGTTCATCATCGGCGGGCTGTCCGGGGTCACCCACTCGATCGTGCCCCACGACGCCCAGCAGCAGGACACCTACTACATCGTCGCCCACTTCCACTACGTGCTGTTCGGCGGTGCGATCATCGGCCTGATGGGCGGCCTCTACTACTGGTTCCCCAAGATCTACGGCCGAATGATGGACGAGCGCCTCGGCAAGACCCACTTCTGGTTGATGCTCATCGGCTTCAACATGACCTTCGGGCCGTTCCACATCCTCGGACTGAAGGGCATGCCCCGCCGGTACTACACCTACCAGGAGGGGCTGGGCTGGGAGATGTGGAACATGCTCTCCACCATCGGGGCGTTCCTCATCGCCGCCTCGACGCTGGTCTTCATGTACAACTGGGTCAAGAGCAAGCGCTCGGGCGAGATCGCCGGGCCCGACCCGTGGGACGGGCGGACGCTGGAGTGGACCACCGCCTCTCCGCCGCCGGAGCACAACTTCGACGAAGTCCCCACCGTCACCGAGCGCGACGAGTTCTGGCACCGCAAGTACAAGGAGGACAAGAAGGGCCGTCCGGTACCGGTTCCCACCGGTGGCGCCGACGAGCACGCGGAGGAGTCCCACCAGGAGGCCGGGCACGGGATCCACATGCCCTCGCCGTCGTACTTCCCGCTGATCGCGGCGTTCGGGATGCCGGTCATGGCCTACGGCGTGATCCTTCAGTCCTGGCTCGTCGGCATATTGGGGGGCATCATCATGCTTGCCGGCTTCTACGGCTGGGTGCTCGAGCCGGCCACTGCGGAGGACCATTAAATGCACGACGCTGCAGTGACCGAGGTTCCGGCCGAGGGGCACGACCCGCACGCCACCTACACCGGCCTGGACAACGTCAAGATGGCGATGTGGGCCTTCCTGGGCTCGGAGTGCCTGTTTTTCGGGGCGCTGATCTCCGCCCACCTTCTGTACCGCAACCGAACCGGCGACGGGCCCACCCGGCACGACGTCTACGACATCCCGTACACCTCGGTGTCGTCGTTCGTGCTGCTGATGAGCTCGCTGACCATGGTGCTGGCACTGGCTGCGATCCAGAGGGGCGACCACCGCAAGCTCCGGATCTGGCTCATGGCCACCGCGCTGCTGGGCGCCAGCTTCATCGGCGGACAGTTCTTCGAGTTCACCGAGTTCGTTCACCAGGGACTCACGATCCAGACCAGCCCGTTCGGCTCGAGCTTTTTCGTGCTGACCGGTTTCCACGGCACCCACGTCGCCGTCGGGATCCTGATGCTGCTGTCGATGTATACGCTTTCGAAGCTCGGTAAGCTGGAGGCAGGCGGGGCGCACAAGGTGGAGATGGTCGGCCTTTACTGGCACTTCGTCGACATCGACTGGATCGTCATCTTCACCGTCGTGTACCTGTTCCCATGACCACGGAGACCCCTTTGGACGAGCACGCCGCAGACCACCCCAGCGAGTTCCAGTACGTGAAGGTCGCCGTTTTCCTGGCGATAGTCACCGCGTTGGAGGTCGCAGTCTTCTACATCCCGGCGCTGGAGAACCTGATCATTCCGATCTTGAGCGCCATGATGTTGATCAAGTTCATCGCCGTCGCCGGCTACTTCATGCACCTCAAGTTCGACTCGAGGATCTTCCGGCGCTTCTTCGTTCTCGGCATCATCCTGGCGATGGCCATCTACGGTGTGGTGCTCTGGACCTTCACCTTCGCCGACCGCCTTCCCGGCGCCAGTTGAGGGCGGAGCACACCAACTCCGCGCTTTGATGCCGAGCACGCTGCTGGCCCACGGAGAGGTGGGCGGTCCCTGGATCTGGGTGCCCCACTACGAGGTGTGGCTGATCATGTCCGGTGTCCTGGCGATGTACTGGGCGGCGGTCAAGTACTGGGGTCCCCTCCACGTCTCGCCCGGCGAGCCTGCGGTGACCAAGGGCCAGGTGCGCTGCTTCGCCCTGGGAATCGCCACGTTCTGGATCGGCGCCGAGTGGCCCATCCACGAGCTGAGCGAGGAGTACCTGTTCAGCGTTCACATGGCCCAGCACCTTCTGTTCTCCATGGTGGCGCCGGCTCTGGTCCTGATGGGCACGCCGGACTGGCTGGCCCGTCGGCTGCTCCGGCCCCGCTGGGTGATGGCGCTGATGCGGCGGATCACCCGGCCGATCCCCGCGTTGATCCTGTTCAACGGGTTCCTGGTCTTCTCCCACTGGCCGGGCTTCGTCAACGCCACGGTCAGCAGCGAGCCGATCCACTTCGGGGCCCACCTGTTGCTGGTGGCGCTGTCGCTGGTGATGTGGTGGCCGGTGCTGAGCCCGATGCCCGAGCTTCCGCGGCTGGCGCCTCCCATGCAGATGCTGTACCTGTTCGGGCAGACCATCGTTCCGACGGTCCCGGCGTCGTTTTTGACCTTCGGGGACTTCCCGTTCTACCGGGTATACGCTGAGGCGCCCCGGATCATTCCCGGGTTCAGCGCCGTCGCCGACCAGGGGGTGGCGGGGCTGATCATGAAGGTCGGCGGGGGCCTGCTGCTATGGGCGATAATTGCTTATCTTTTCTTCAAGTGGGCTGCTCAGCAGGAGACGGGCAAGCCGGACGCCACGAAGTGGCAAGACCTCGAAAGGGAGTTGAACAAGGTGGAGACGCGATGAACGACGACAATTTGCGGGACCGGCTGATCCTGCCCATCCTGATTCCGGTGGGAGCGTTGGCCTTTGTCCTGTTCCTGGCGTTGGTCATGTCGCAGGTGCTCCTCAACGTGCCGGCCGAGATCGCCACCGCGGTCGCGATCATGCTCGCTATCAACATGCTCATCGCATTCAGCGTGGTGGCGAACAAGCCGAACGCCGGGCGTCCGTTGATGACGGTGCTCGCGGCGATCGCAGTCGTTCCGCTGGTCCTGGGGGCGGCTGCCGCCTCCGGCATCGTCCCCCTTCCCGAGGAGGAGGAGGAGCACGGCGAGGGCGAGGCCGGCCCGACGGTCGACATCGCCGCCAACAACCTCCAGTTCAACACCGACCACCTCGACGTTCCGGCCGACACCGCATTCGTCATCGCCTTCAACAACGAGGAGGCCCAGCCCCACAACGTCTCGATCCTCGAGGCGCAGGGTTCGGCCAACGCGTTGTTCCGAGGGGAGATCGTGACCGGACCGACCGAGATCGACTACGAGGTCGACCCGATCGCAGCCGGCGAGTACTACTTCCAGTGCGATGTGCACCCGAACATGTCCGGCTCGGTCACCGCGGCCGAGGGCGGGGGCGAAAGCGCCGGCGGCGAAGCCGCGGCTGAGGAAAATTGAACTCCGGTCTGAAAAGACCGTCGAAGTAGCCCGATGACCCGTTTCCAGAAACTCGCATTGGCCACGACGGTTGCCGCCATGGTCCTGGTGCTGGTTGGCGCGCTGGTGCGCGCGACCGGATCCGGTCTGGGGTGTCCCGACTGGCCCAGATGCCACGGCAGCTGGATCCCGCCGATGGAGAAGACCGCGATCATCGAGTACAGCCACCGGCTGACCGCCTCGATCGTTGGCTTTCTGGTGCTCGCCGTGGCGGTGGTCGCCTGGCTCAAGCAGCGCACAACCCCGTCCGTGTGGTGGCCGTCGCTGGCGGCGCTCGTCACCGTGATAATCCAGGCCGGAGTCGGCCGCCAGGTGGTGCTCGACGAGCTGCACGCCGACACCGTCGTGCTGCACTTCTTCCTTTCGCTGGCCCTGGTCGGGCTGCTGACCACGGTCACGGCCAACGCCTTCAACCCGAGAGGCGGGGGGTGGGACGGTCTCGCAAAGCAGGCGCTGTTCACCACCGTCGCCGCCTTCACCGTGTTGATGATCGGCGCACTGGTAGTCCAGCAGCGGGCCGGTGAGGTGATCACCGACTGGCCGCTGATGAACGGAACGCTGCTCCCTCCCGAGGGGACCCGCCCGGTGATCCACTGGACCCACCGGATCGCTGCGGGCCTGCTCGGCCTGGTGATCGGCTGGCTGGCGCTCAAGGTCACCCGGCGTGAGCCGCGCGACCGCAACCTTATGATCCTCGGGCACAGCGCCTTCACGCTCTGGTTGGTGCAGGTCCTGATCGGCGGGTCCTACGTGCTCACCGGCGCATCGTCCTGGACCATCGTCGGCCACGTCCTCACCGGCGAGCTTTTGTGGGTGACGCTCGTCTACCTGAGCATTCTGTCCTACCGGCGGGGAACCGCCGCCACGGCGGACGGCAAGGGATCGGGCCCCGGCGTGAGGGCTCCGGCGGCATCCGGCGCCGGCGGCCGGATCAAGGCGTACTTCCTGCTCACCAAGCCCCGGATCATCGAGCTGCTTTTGATCACGACGGTCCCGGCGATGATCGTCGCGGCCCGCGGCTGGCCTTCTCCCTGGCTGGTGCTGGCCACGCTGGTCGGCGGCAGCATGGCGGCCGGCTCGGCCAACTGCATCAACTGCTACCTCGACCGGGACATCGACGAGAAGATGCAGCGGACCTCGATCCGGCCGCTGCCGAGCCACCAGGTCTCTCCCCAAAACGCCCTTCGGTTCGGTGTGGTCCTGGGCGTCGTGGGCTTCGTCTTCATGGCGTGGGTGGTGAACCTGCCGGCGGCGTGGTTGAGTCTCGGGGCGATCCTGTTCTACGTCTTCATCTACACGATGGGCCTCAAGCGCCACACGCCCTCCAACATCGTCATCGGGGGTGCGGCGGGCGCCGCTCCGGCACTGATCGGGTGGGCCGCGGTGACCGGCGACGTCGGCCGGCCGGCCTGGGTGCTGTTCGCCATCATCTTCTACTGGACGCCCCCTCACTTCTGGGCGCTGGCGCTGCGCTACTCCGACGACTACAAGGCGGCCGGGGTGCCGATGCTGCCGGTCGTTCGAGGGGTCCAGGAGACCACCCGGCAGATCCTGCTCTACGCGGTGGTCCTGCTGGCCGTCAGCCTGCTGATGTACCCGGTGGCCGAGCTCGGCGTGCTCTACCTCGCTGCGGCTTCGGTCATGGGCCTGGCCTTCATCTACTACGCCTTCCGGCTGCGGGCCAAGCCCGACGGAAAGGGGGCGATGAGCCTGTTCCACTTCTCGATCAGCTACCTGGTGCTGGTGTTCGTCGCCCTGGGCGCCGACGTGCTGCTCGACGTGCCGGCGATCGAGTCCATCTATCCGGTGGTGCTGGTGGCCGCAGCGACGATCTTCGTCGTCTTCTCTGCCGCGATCCTCGTCGGCGTGGTCGGCTACAAGCGGCCGGCGGGTGCCCCGGGACGGGCGAGGGTTCTGGCGATCGAGGTCCTTTGGACGATGATCCCGCTGATCATGATGACCGCCCTGTTTATGCTGTCGTGGAGCTCGGTCGCCCTCGCCTCACACTGACGTCGCCGCAGTCCCCATCCCTGCGCGCAACCGGCGCCTGACTAGAGCAAACCCGACGGCGTAGGCAATCCCCAGCCCGGCCAGGGACGCCAAGAGGCAGGATCGAAGAGGGGAGCACGATGGGTGATCGCCGGGAATTCTCCCAGCCCCCGTGTGCCGTAATATGGCCAGATGCTTCGATCGCACTTGCGCCGGTTCGTTTTCGCCGCCCTCCTGCTGGCGCTGTCCGCATGCGCCGGAGGGCCGGAGGGTGAGCCGGTGGGTGTGACGGCCCGGGAGTACGCCTTCCAGGGGGTCCCCGGAACGCTGGATCCCGGTACGTACAACTTCACCGTCGAGAACGAGGGCTCAGAGGTGCACGAGCTGCAGCTGTTCCGGGTGGAGGACGGCGCCCCGGGCGCGGCAGAGCTGCAGGGCCTGCCCGACGACGAGCTCCTGGACCATCTGGAGCACCTGGGTGCCGCGTCGGCCGATCCGGGAGACAGCGGAAGCTTCGAAGCCGACCTGGAGGCCGGGCGGTACCTGGCGGTCTGTTTCGTACCGGTCGGGACCACCCCCGGCGAGGGCCACGAGGGCCACGAGATGACCGGCGAGGCGCACGAGCTCGGCCCGGACGCCCACTTCCGGAAGGGCATGTCGGCGGAGTTGACCGTCGCCTGATTCCAGCCGGCCGGCTCAGCCCGGGGGCGGTTCGGTGAAGAGCTTTGCGAATATGGGGATCGACCGGTTCACCATCTCGTCGTTGGCGGTGAGCGAGATCCGGAAGTAGCCGGGAAGCTCGAAGGTCGCGCCCGGCAGGACGAAGACGTCCAGGTCGGCGAGCGCCATGGTGAACGCGGTGTCGTCCGGCCAGGGCGAGCGGAGCAAAAGGTAGAAGGTGCCCTGCGGGCTTCGCACCTCGTAGCCGGCCTCGGTCAATGCCCCCACCATCCGGTCCCGCCGCTGCTGGAGGGTGGCGACGTCTATCGAAAGCTTCTCGATCTCGGCCAGCGCGTGTTGCAGGGAGGCCGCGGGGAACGCCCAGCCGATCAGGGTCTGCATGAGGAACAGGGCGTCCATGACCTCCTGTGAGTTCGGCATGGTCGGAGGCAGGGCGATGTACCCGAGCCGTTCGCCCGGAGTCAGGTGGGTCTTGCCGTAGGTGTAGAGCAGGAGCGAGTGGTCGTAGAAGTCGGTGGGACTCGGATACGACCGTCCGTCGAACAGGATGTGGTTGTAGGCCTCGTCGGACAGCAGATAGACCGGCCGGCCGGCTGCGTCCGAGGCGGTCTGCAGAACCCGTGCCAGGCGCTCCAGCGTGCCGGCCGGGTAGATCACCCCGGTCGGGTTGTTCGGGCTGTTGACGATGATCGCCCGGGTCCGTTTCGTGACGGCCGCCTCGATGGCGCCGATGTCGAGGTCCCAGGTGCTCCGGTCGGCGTCCACCCGAACCGGCGTGCCGCCCGCGGCCCGGATCAGCACGTCGTAGAAGAACCACGGCGGGCTGATGTAGATGACCTCGTCGCCGGAGTCGACCAGGGCGTTCAACGCCACGGCCAGCCCGGCGAAGGTTCCGTTGGTCATGGCGATCCGGTCGGGGGTGAAGTCGCGGCCCCGCTGGACCCTGAGGCTCCGGGCGACGACTTCGGTAGCCTCGAGCTCGTTCAACTTGTAGGCGAACCAGTCCTTGTCCCGCGGCACCAGGGCCCGGCTGCGGGCCTCGAGGTAGCCGGGGAGTACCGGGTCGTGCGGGTTACCGAACACAAAGTCTGAGACCCCGGGATCCAGCCTTCGGAGCAGGTGCGGGGAGTCGAGGAACTGAAGGAATCCGGACATCGAGGCCAAGAGCGCGTTGATGCGGCGGGAGACTGCTTGCGTCATGGGCTAAATGTAACCGCGCAGGTGGGCGGTCTCGGCCACGCGCTGCACTGCGATGGCGAAGGCTGCGTCCCGGAGGGAGACGTCTTGCAGCCGGGCGAAGGTCGACACCCGGTCGAAGGCTTCGACCAGCTTGCGGGTTAGCCGCTGGTTCACGTCCGCCTCCTCCCACCGGAACTGTTGGATGTTCTGGGTCCACTCGAAGTAGCTCACGATGACCCCGCCTGCGTTGGCCAGGATGTCGGGCACCACCAGAATTCCCCGGTCGTTGAGTATGTCGTCGGCGCCGGGCGTTACAGGGCTGTTGGCGCCCTCGACGACCATCCGGCACTTCAGCCGGTCGGCGTTGGAGCGGGTGATGGTGTGGCCGAGGGCGGCGGGCAGCAGGACCTCGACCGGCAGGGTCAGCAGCTCCTCGTTGGTAATAGCTTCGGCTCCGGCGAAGCCGGCGACGGTGCCGGCTTCGGTGTGGTGGGCAACCAGCCTCGTGATGTCGAGCCCATCCTCGTTCAGGACCGCACCCCGGGAGTCGGATACCGCAACCACCCGGTAGCCCTTCTCCTGCGCCACCCGGCCGGCCCAGCTCCCCACGTTGCCGAAGCCTTCGATCGCCACCCGGCACTCGTCGGGCGCCAGGCCCAGGTGCTCGACCGCCTCGTGCATAACGATCACCGAACCCCGGCCGGTGGCCGCCTCCCGGCCGTAGGACCCGCCTAGGGCGATCGGCTTTCCGGTCACGATCTCGGGTGTATAGCCGTGGCGCTTGCCGTACTCGTCCATGATCCAGGCCATCACCTGGGCGTTGGTGTTGACGTCGGGGGCGGGAATGTCGCGGTGGCTGCCCAGAAAGTGTGAGATCTGGTTGGTGTAGACCCGGGTCATCCGCTCCAGCTCGCTCGTGCTGAGCGACTTCGGGTCCACCTGTACGCCGCCCTTGGCCCCGCCGAACGGAACGTCGACGATGGCGGTCTTCCAGGTCATGAGAGCGGCCAGGGAGCGGACCTCGTCGGCGTCGACGTCGGGGTGGAAGCGGATGCCTCCCTTGTAGGGGCCCCGGGCGCCGTTGTGCTGGATGCGGTAGCCGTTCAGTACATCACGGCTGCCGTCGTCGCGTTGAAGTACCACCTGAACCGACAGCTCCCGGTAGTTGCCGCCGAGGACAGCCCGGGTGGAGTCGTTGAGCTGGATGAGGTCGGCGGCCCGGTGGAAGAACGAGGTGACCGCCTGGTAAGGGGTCATCTCCTGCATGGGGTCTGCCTCCGCCAAGGCTTGGTGCGCCGGGTTTAGCGGTGGTTACGGCTGCGGGACTCCCGCATCTGCTTGACCTTCATCTTCATCTTGAACAGCAGCCGCTTGGCGGCGGGAAACTCCCAGGAGAGCACGGTGAGGCCGAGGAAGATCAGCGGGATACCGGGACCGGGAAGCACCATGAGGGCCAGGCCGCCGGCCAGCAGGATGCTGCCGAGCGTCAGCACGAGGACCCTCTTGGTCTGCTTGACCGCAGTCACCCTGGGCATCTCGCGGGTTTGTTCCCTATCGAACTGCTGGGTGTCATCGGGCCTCATCATTAAAGTCTAGCCTCCCTGGAGGAATCGGCTTCGCCGGAAGCGGTGCTTCCGTACGACGGACGGGTGGCGAGACCTGTTTCAAGTAATATGACCGCCATGGGCGAAGCGAACGAAGTCAAGAACCTGAGCTCCGGCGACCGCAACCTCGGCATGGAGCTGGTGCGGGTGACCGAGGCGGGGGCCATGGCCGCCGGACGCTGGATGGGCCGGGGCGACAAGGAAGCCGCCGACGGTGCTGCGGTCGACGCCATGCGGCTGATGATCGCCACCTGCCAGATGGACGGGATCATCGTCATCGGCGAGGGCGAGAAGGACGACGCTCCCTGGCTCTCCAACGGTGAGCGGGTCGGCACCGGTGTTCCACCCGAGGTCGACGTTGCGGTGGACCCGGTGGAGGGCACGACCATCACCTCCCGGGGCATGCCCGGCGGCATCTCGGTGATTGCGGTGGCCGGCCGGGGCGCGATGTGGGACCCGGGCCCCGCCTTCTACCAAAAGAAGATTGCCACAGGGCCGGAAGCGGCCGACGTGATCGAGCTCGAGGCGCCCCCCGCCCACAACATCCAGGCGGTTGCCAAGGCCAAGGGCATCGACGTCGAGGACGTCACCGTGATCCTCATGGACAAGCCGCGGCACCAGGGCCTTATCAAAGAGATCCGTGAGGCCGGCGCCCGCATCCGGCTTATCACCGACGGCGACGTGGCCGCGGGGTTGTCCGCCGCCACCTCCCGCAGCGGGGTCGACCTGCTGCTCGGCACCGGCGGGACCCCGGAGGGCGTGATCACCGCGGCGGCGATCAAGGCGCTGGGCGGGGCGATCCAGGGCCGGCTCGACCCCCAGAGCGACGAGGAGCGCCGTAACCTTCTCGACGCCGGATACGACCTGAACCAGGTGCTGAACCAGGACGAGCTGGTGGTCGGAGACTGCTTCTTCGCCGCCACCGGCATCACCGGCGGGGACCTGCTCCGGGCGGTCAACTACCGGGCCGACGGCGCCACCACCCACTCGCTGGTCATGAGCTCCCGGTCGGGCACGGTGCGGGAGATCATCGCCGACCACCACTGGAAAAAGCTCATGAAGTTCTCGGGTTTCTCCTACGACTGAAAGCAGTTTCCCCGGCCGCACGCTGCTGATCGATGCTGCGAGCCTGATCTACCGGGCGTTCTTCTCGACACCGGAGACGGTTACCGCTCCCGACGGGATGCCGGTCAACGCTGCCTACGGGTTCCTCAACATGCTGGCCAGGCTGGTGGCGGACCGGGACCCGGACTTTCTGGTCTGCTGCGACGACGTGGACTGGCGGCCGCAGTGGCGGGTCGACCTGGTGCCGAGCTACAAGACGCATCGGGTGGGCGTTCCCCAGCCCGTGCTCGACGCCCAGATGCCGGTGATCTACGAAGTCCTCGACGCCGCCGGGGTTCCGACCGCCGGGGTGGCCGGCTGGGAAGCGGAGGATGTCATCGGTGCGCTGATCCCCCGGTGCCCGGGACGGGTGGAGATCGTCTCCGGTGACCGGGACCTGTTCCAGCTGGTTCGGGACCCCGACGTCGTCGTCCTCTATCCGTTGCGAGGAGTGTCGGAGCTGTCGCTGATCAACGAGAGGTACATCGAGCGCAAGTACGGTATCCCCGGCCGCGCCTACGGGGACTACGCGATCCTGCGGGGCGACACCTCGGACGGCCTGCCCGGCGTCCCCGGGATCGGCGAGAAGACCGCCCAGGCGCTGATCAACAGGTACGGCAGCCTGAGCGCGGTGGTGGAGGCGGCGATGACCGGGGACGGCACCGGGGCTCTCGGCAAGGTGCGGAAGGGGCTGGACTACGTCGACCGGGCGACCCAGGTGGTGTTGATCTCGGACGAGGCCCCGATCGGCGAGGTCGATATGACACGCCCTGCCGGCGAAGCGACCCCCGAGCTGACGGCGCTCGCCGAGCGCTACGGCTTGAAGAGCCCGGTGGAGCGGCTGCTGAGCGCGCTCAGAAGGTAGGAGACTCGCCTACGTCCGGCGTGAGGTCGAGCTGGCGGTAGAGCCTGACCGGGGTGAGCTTGGGCTTGTTGCAACTCTCGGGCCTCATGGGGCCGTCCGACTCCTCGAGCGTGACTGAAAGGGCCCCCATCGCGCCGTTGAAGGCGACCCGGTAGCGTCCCCGTCCCAGATCCTTCTTGCCGGTGGGGAGCAGGTCGTCGATCCCGGTCAGGCCGAGCTCCCGCCGCACCATGTAGTCGGCCGCCTGGGTGGTGGCGTCGAACGCCGAACGGCCCCGGTACCCGTCCAGCACCAGCCGGCCGTCCTTGAACGACTCGAGAATGCGGCCGGCGCTCTCCGGCGTGACCTGCCCGTAGAAGAGGCCGTGGGGGAACAGCGCCAGGTTGGCGGCGAAGCGGTGGCCGCCCTGGTGCGACGACTCCCAGACGCCTTCCGCATCGCCGGCAGTAGTCTGGAACGACCGAACCAGGCGGCGGCCGTACTCGGCGCAGCACGGGTCCCGCCGGCCGTGAGTGCAGACGGCGAAGAACGATTCTGCCGGCTTCCCCAGTCCGGGTGCGGCCGGCCGGCCGAGCACCCCGGGGTCCACGTCCAGCAGGTCGCCCGGTCCGTCGATCTCCAGGCGCTCCATCCAGTACTCGCATTGCGCCGCCCGCGCCAGAAAGCAGCTTCGGCTGCCCGAACTACTGCCGCCGCTCCGGCGGAGAAACAGGATGCGGAATCCGTGCTCCTTGGAGCGGCGATCGAGCTCAGCCGAGACCTTGGAGTCGACGGAGCTCCCGGTCAGGGCGTCGGCGCCCCAGGGGCCGGGGTGCTCGATCAGCAGCCAGGCCTTCGAGAGGGGGGCGGTGGCGAAAAGGGGCTCGCCGGATTCCCGGGCGATGGCCCCGCAGCGCTGACGCTCCTGGGCATCGGTCACCGGGGCATTATGGCCCCTGACGCGTCTGGGTGCTCACCAGGCGCGCTCTCCGGATCGCGACCCGGCTGGTCGCTCACCGCCTAAAGGCCTGTTTTGCCGCCGGCAGCCCTGATGGCTTCGCGGCGCCACGTACCTTTAGCTCCGTGAATCGACAGGCGCCGGCCCCGCGGCAGGCGTGAGTCCGAAACCATGATGCATCGAGCCGCGCTCGGACGGGAATAGATCGGTGTAATTCCGTAACATTGATACAGATTGGCTCAAGTTTTGGTTGCAAACGCAACCATTGGGGGAATATAGTTGCGACAGCAACGTTCTACCTCTTAGGAAAGTCAAGAGAGGAAACCTGATGAGTGAAACCAAGACGCAAACGCTGCCTCTCCTTCCCCTGAAGGAAGGCGTGATTCTGCCTCACATGGTAGTGACCATCTCTGTCGATTCCGAGAGCAGCGACGAGTCCTTCGAGGCTATCGCAGCCGCTCGGCGGGCCGACGGATTGGTTCTGCTCGTGCCGAGGGTCGAGGGTGAGTACGCCCGGATCGGCACCGTCGGCAAGCTGGAGGACAACGCCCCCCAGGGGGCCGGCATGGCGGTGGGCGAAGAGGTCTACATCGTCCGGGGTCTGTACCGGGCAGTGGTGGGGCGCGGAGTCGCCGGTGACGGAGGCAACGCCACCTGGGTGGAGGCCGACGTGGCCGAGGACCCCAACATCTACCCGCAGGAAGTTCACGCGCTGGCCAAGGAGTACCGGGCGACCGTGGAGAACATCCTCGAGATGCGGGGAGAGCGTGGGGTCGCGCGCTTTCTGCGTGGGATCACCAACCCGGGCCACCTGGCGGACACCGCCGGTTACGCACCGTACCTGACGTTCGACCAGAAAAAGCAGATCCTCGAGACCATCGACGTCAAGGAGCGGCTCACCAAGCTCATGGAGTGGAGCAAGGAGACGCTGGCCGACTTCTCCCTGAAGGACAAGATCCACAAGGACGTCGCTGAGGGCATGGAGAAGACGCAGCGGGAGTTTCTGCTGCGCCAGCAGATGGAGGCCATCCGCAAGGAGCTGGGCGAGGAGGGCGACGACGTCGTCGCCGAGTACCGCGCCAAGTTCGAGAAGATCAACATGCCGGACGACATCCGCAAGGAGGTCAACAAGGAGCTCGACCGCCTGGAGCGCACCAGCGCTCAGAACCCGGAACAGGGCTACATCCGCAACTACCTGGACTGGATGGTCGAGCTGCCGTGGGACACCCGTTCCGACGACAACTTCGACATCAACGAGGCTCGTGCCGTCCTGGACGCAGACCACACCGGTCTGGAGGACGTCAAGGACCGGATCATCGAGTTCCTGGCGGTCAAGAAGCTGCGCGACGAGCGGGGCATGGGCGCCGTCCAGGGACGCGGACTCGGCGCCATCATCACGCTGGTCGGCCCTCCCGGAGTCGGCAAGACCTCACTCGGTGAGTCGGTCGCACGTGCCATGGGGCGCAAGTTCGCCCGGGTGTCGCTAGGCGGCATCCACGACGAGGCAGAGATCCGCGGCCATCGTCGGACCTACGTCGGCGCACTGCCGGGCCGTATCGTCCGGGCGCTGAAGGAGGCCGGCACCAAGAACCCGGTGATCATGTTCGACGAGATCGACAAGGTCGGCGCCGACTGGAGAGGCGACCCGTCGTCCGCTCTGCTCGAGGTGCTGGACCCGGCACAGAACCACTCGTTCCGGGACCACTACCTGGACGTCGACC
>DATABX010000017.1:0-12721 GCA_036259335.1 Actinomycetota bacterium | reverse complement strand
CCGACCGACCCGGTCTCTTCCTCGATCTCGTTGTAGGGGTAGGTATCCGAGCGCGAATCCTCGTCGAGGATCAGCGCGTCGCAGCGCACCGTCGAGCGGGCGTGGGTGGCCCCGTCGTCGATGCGGACCAGTCCGCGGTACCCCGCGCGCCCGCCGTCCTTGGAAATGGACTTGGACACGATGGTGGACTGGGTGTTGGGTGCTACGTGGGTGACCTTGGCGCCGGCGTCCAGGTGCATTCCGGTTCCGGCGTAGGCGACCGAGAGGATCTCCGCCTTGGCCCCCTCGCCGGCCAGGATGACCGCCGGGTACTTCATCGTGACCTTGGACCCGAGGTTTCCGTCGATCCACTCCATGGTGGCGTCTTTGTGGGCCACGGCTCGCTTGGTCACCAGGTTGTAGACGTTGTTCGACCAGTTTTGGATGGTGGTGTACCGGCAACGAGCCTTGTCCTTCACCACGATCTCCACCACTGCGGAGTGCAGCGAGTCGCTGGAGTAGGTCGGGGCCGAGCACCCCTCGACGTAGTGGACCCAGGACTCGTCCTCGCAGATGATCAGCGTCCGCTCGAACTGGCCCATGTTCTCCTGGTTGATCCGGAAGTAAGCCTGGAGCGGCACCTCCACCGAGACGCCCTTGGGAACCCAGATGAAGGATCCGCCGGACCAGACTGCGGTGTTGAGGGCGGCAAACTTGTTGTCGTTGGCGGGAATGATCGTCCCGAAGTACTCCTTCACCAGGTCGGGGTGCTCGCGCAACGCCGAGTCCATGTCGGTGAAGATCACGCCCATCTCCTCGAGGTGCTTCTGGGTGGAGTGGTAGACGACCTCCGACTCGTACTGGGCGGTGACGCCGCCGAGGAAGTTCTTCTCCGCCTCGGGGATGCCGAGCTTGTCCCACGTGTCCCGAATGTTCTCGGGCATGTCCTCCCACTTGGAGACCTTGTTGGTGGGCTTGATGTAGTAGTAGATGTTGTCGAAGTCGATCTCGGACAGGTCGGCGCCCCAGGTGGGCATCGGGCGGCGGTAGAAGTAGTCGAGAGCCTTGTGGCGGTTCTTGCGCATCCAGTCGGGCTCGTTCTTGCGGTCCGAGATCATGTCGATAACCTGGTGCGAAAGACCGCGCGACGGCGCCTCGTCGTACGAGGTGGCGTCGTGCCAGCCGTACTTGTAGGTTTCCTGGATCTTTCGGACCGCTTCGTTTTCCGCGAGAACCGGATCGAATTGTTCTATCGCCATGATTGGATACCCTTTCCGGGTGATAAAGGTTGCGCTTGGGACGTATCTGGTAACAGCGCCTTTGAGTACCCTCTGCCCATCCAGCCTAACAGCTTAGGCAGGGCTCTTCCATAGGCATAAGAAGGGTTTCGAGAGCTTCTCACTTCCTCCCGTTCAACGCCCGGTTGCGTACTTTTCTTCCGCTTTATGCCGACTTCGACCGCGAAAACATACAGGAACCCACCGACGAATCAATCCCGGGGCGGCCCACGCTAGGTTAAAGGCCCGGCAGCAGCGGGGTGACCGGCCCGGGAGCCGGAGGTGGATCAACCGGAGCCGGCGCGGGAGCCGGAGCCGGCTCGGGAGGCGGCGGGGGTGGAACCGGCTCCGGGTCCGGCGGGGGCGGTGGAGGCGGAGGAGGCTCCGGAGGAGGAACCGGCGCCGGAGCCGGAGCCGAAGCGGGTGCGGGTGCGGGTGCGGGCGGCCGGCGTGGTGGCGGCGGCGGGGCAACCGTGGTGGGCACGACCGAGGGCGTGGGGTCGGACACCGGGGTCTGGTTCCTCAAGCTGTTGAACATCACGAGCGCTATAGCCACCAGGGCGACAATCGCCGCGATTCCGACCAGGGTCCTGCCCGTGGTGCTGCGCGGCTCCACCGGCGGTCCGGGAGCCGCGGCTGGAAGCACCCGGGTGGCCTCGTCACGCCGGACGCTCGCGGCAGGGGCGACCATGGTCTTGTCGGCATCGCTCGCCGCGGCAAAGGGGACGTAAGCGGCAGTCTCGTCCGGCCCTTCGTCGTCCTCGATGCTCAACCGAAGGTCGGCGGCCATCTCGGAGCCGGTCTGGTAGCGGTCGGCCGGGTCTTTTTCCAGAGCCCGCATGACGACTGCATCAAGCTTGCGCGGGACCTCCGGATTCAAAGCGGAGGGAGGCGGCGGGGTTTCGGTGTTCAGCTTGTGCACCATCTGGACGTAGGTGTCACCCTTGAGCGGGATGGACCCGGTCAGCATCTGGTAGAGGAGCACCCCGAGCGAGAAGAGGTCGGACCGCCCGTCGACCTTTTCACCCCGGGCCTGCTCGGGCGACAAATATGCGACGGTGCCGAGAATCGACCCTACCTGGGTGAGAGCTCCGGCGGTGGCCGCCTTGGCGATGCCGAAGTCCATCACCTTGGCCGTGCCGTTCGGGGAGATCATGATGTTCCCCGGCTTCATGTCCCGGTGGGTGATCTGCTTTTCGTGTGCCTCGGCCAGCGCCTCGGCGATCTCGGCGCCGATTCCGGCCACCTGTGCCGGCTGAAGCGGTCCGTCGTCGTTCAGGATCTGGTGGAGCGTCCTGCCCTCCAGGTACTCCATGACGATGTAGTGGACATCCCCGTCGGATCCCGTGTCGTATACCGCAACGATGTTGGGGTGGGACAGGGAGGCGGCGGCCTGCGCTTCGAGGCGGAAGCGGGCGACAAAGCTCGGATCCTCGGCCAGCTCCTCGGAGAGGATCTTGATGGCGACGGTCCGGCCGAGGGTGAGATCGGTGCCCTTGTAGACCCTCGCCATACCGCCACGAGCGATCAGCGAGTCGATACGGAACCGCTCGTGGATCAATTCCAGCTCTTCCGGCATGCCCCTCCGTCCGCAATCGGTCGTGCTGACTGTACCCACTATTCCCCGGTGACTTCCAGGCGCGTTCGCGTACCCAGCGCGATGTGAGCTCAGTTCATGCCAAAAGGACGACTCGGCCCGATAGGCCAACCCGAACAGGACCTTACTGTCCGGGCCCGCTAGTGGTCTTCACCGTAAAGACGGCGGTCTGCGCAATGTCGCCGCAAGTTCGCATGATTTGCCGACCTGCTGGGTACATCGGCGGAGCTTGAGCAGTTCAGCCTACTTGCCGGCGCCTAATTGGGAGCCTGGAGGTGGGAACCACACCAGGAGGCGGGGCTTGGAATTCATCGGCGGCTTCGAAAGCATCTACATGCCGGCTCACGACGTCGACGTCCTGGAGACGTCGCAGCACGTAAGCCGGCGGAAACAAGATTTGGACCTGCTTGCCGCCTGCGGTGTGACCAAGCTCCGGTACCCGGTGCGGTGGCACCGGATCGAGCAGGAACAAGACAGCTACAACTGGGCGGAGACCGATGAGGTACTCGGAGACCTCGCCGGCTCCGGATTCCACGCGATCGTGGACATGCTCCACCACACCTGCTACCCCCGGTGGCTGAGCGGGTTCGACGACCCGCGCTTCGGCCCCTCCTACCTCAGGTTCTGCGAGGCATTCGCCCGCCGCTACCCGGAAGTCCCGGGATACACACTGTTCAACGAGCCGTTCACCACGATGTTCCTGTGCGGACACGAAGGCGTCTGGCCGCCGTACACCCACGGCATGGAGGCCTTCGTAAAGCTGTGCCTGAACGTCCTTCCGTCGTACTTCGAGGCGACCCGCATGTACGAGGACATGCTGCCGGATGCCGAGCACCTCTACGTCGAACCTTGTGAGGGACACTCGGCGGCTATCACCGACGGGAACGCCTGGTCCAGGCTGGCCAACGACCGCAGGTTCTTCATCCTCGACCGCATGCTGGGCAAGCCGATCGACGACAAGGCACCGTTTGTGGCGGAGGTAGCGTTCGCCGGCGGCGAGAGGCTCCTCGAGCTCGAGCCCGGCAACCTGGACGTGCTGGGGCTCGACTACTACGCCCACCTGGAGTGGTCACACGCCGACGACGGGATCGGAACCTGCCCCTCGCCGACCCCGTTGGGCCTTTCCGGGTTGATCCTTCAGTACTGGGACCGCTACCGAGTGCCGTTAATCCTCGGCGAGACAAATCTCCGGGGATACGCCTCCGACCGGGCCACCTGGCTCAAATACACGATGGAGCAGTGCGAAGTGGCCCAGGCAGCCGGCGCCGACCTCAGCGGCTACTGCTGGTACCCGTTCGTCGACTCGCTGGACTGGGACAGTCTGCTGCTGAACGCCGATGGGCACATCGATCCGGTGGGTGTCTACTGGCTGGACGAGAACCTGGACCGCCACGCCTCCGTCATGTCGGACAGCTACACGCTGGCGGCCTCGGGAGCTCCCTCGAGCGAACTTCCCGCCTACCGCTTCCAGGCACCCGTCGACGACTGGCTCAGGGGCCTTCTTCCCCAGATGAGCCACTGGGACTGGCAGGATCCACCCGGCCCGGTTCCCGCCCTTCCCTACGACCGTCCGACCGAAGCGGCGGAGACGGCATGAGGCCGGACACCGACCTGATCGTCTTCTCCCACCTGAGGTGGACCTTCGTGTGGCAGCGGCCCCAGCACCTGATCTCGCGGATGACACTCGGGACGCGCACCTGGTTCGTGGAGGAGCCTTTGGAGACGGACGTCGTCGAACCTCGCCTGTGCCTCGAGCAGCAGGGCAGTGTGACGCGGGTCTGGTTGGAAGTTCCCAGGGGCGGGGGACACCTCCACTTCGGGGATCCTCGGGCAGCGACTTACGCCGACCACCTTGACCGCCTCTTCGGGCAGGTGACCAACCCGGCCGTGTGGATCTACACCCCTTTGGCGCTGGAACTTGCCCAGGCCCGCAAGCCGTCGATCCTGGTCTACGACGTGATGGACGACCTCGCGTCGTTCAAGCACGCCCCGGAGCAGCTGGTGTTGACGTTCCGCCAGGCCCTGGCCGCGGCGGGAGTGGTCTTCACCGGCGGCCGCTCGCTCTACAACAAGGTGATCCGGCAACGTCCGGAGGCGACATACCTGTTCCCGAGCGGCGTCGAGCCGGAGCACTACCGCAAGGCGGTAGCGTTGCGGAAGTCTCACGACACCCCGGTTGCCGGCTACGTCGGAGTCATCGACGAGCGGCTGGACCTGGAGCTCGTCGGCCGGCTTGCCCAGCAGCTGGAGAACTGGGAGATCCACTTGGTGGGCCCGGTGCTGAAGATCGATCCGTCGACGCTCCCCCAGGCGCCTAACCTGACCTACCCCGGTCAGGTCGATTACCGGGACCTGCCCGAGGTGATGGCCGGGTTCGACGTCGGCATCATGCCCTTCGCGCTGAACGAGTCGACCCTTTCGATCAGCCCGACGAAGACCCTCGAGTACCTGGCAGCCGGGTTGCCGGTTGTATCGACCCGGGTGGCCGATGTGGTCGCGGACTACTCCTTGGTGGTGGGGCTGGCCGACGGCCCGGAACAGTTCGCCGAAGCCTGCGTTTCGTCGTTGGCCGAGACCGCGGAGGCGCGGCAAGCTGCGGTTGAGCCAATCCTGCTCCGGCAGCACTGGGACACCATCGCCGAGGCGATGCAGGGCATCGTCCGCGTTGCGATGGGCCCGCGTTCCGTGCAGGGTGCCGGGGCGCCGGCCAAAGCCTTCGACTACCTGGTTGTGGGTGCCGGGTTTGCGGGGAGCGTGCTCGCCGAGCGGCTGGCCCGCGATTCCGGGAAACGCGTCCTCGTCGTCGACAAGCGCAACCACGTCGGTGGGAACGCCTACGACTGCTACGACGACGCCGGCGTCCTGATCCACAAGTACGGCCCGCACATCTTCCACACCAACTCGAAGGAGGTCTTCGAATACCTCTCCCAGTTCACGAGCTGGAGGCGGTACGAGCACCGGGTGCGGGCCAGCGTGGACGGACGGCTGGTGCCCATACCGATCAACCTGGACACGATCAACGAGCTATACGGCATGAACCTCACCTCGGCCCAGGTGGAGGACTTCTTCCGCTCGGTTGCCGAGCCAATTGCCCACTGCCTCACCTCGGAGGACGTGGTCGTCAGCAAGGTGGGCCGGGAGCTGTACGAGAAGTTCTTCCGCAACTACACCCGCAAGCAGTGGGGCTACGACCCCTCCGAGCTGGATGCCAGCGTCACCTCGCGGGTACCCACCCGCACCAACCGGGACGACCGCTACTTCAACGACACCTATCAAGCGATGCCGGCACAGGGGTACTCCCGTATGTTCGAGCGGATGCTGGACCACCCCAACATCAAGATCCTGCTCAACACCGACTACCGGGAGATCCAGGATCTGTTCGCGTGGGACGACATGATCTACACCGGCCCGGTCGACGAGTTCTTCGGGTGCCGGCTCGGCAAGCTGCCCTACCGGTCGTTGGAGTTCCAGTTCGAGACGTTCGACACCGAGCACGTTCAATCCGCACCAGTGGTGAACTTTCCCAACGAACACCCCTACACGCGGGTTACCGAGTTCAAGTACCTGACCGGCCAGAGCTGCGCCAAGACCACCGTGGTCTACGAATACCCCCGGGCGGAGGGCGAGCCGTACTACCCGGTCCCCCGGCCGGAGAACGCCGAGCTGTACAAGCGGTACAAGGCATTGGCTCAGGCCACTCCCCGAGTCCACTTCGTAGGTCGGCTGGCAACGTACAAGTACTACAACATGGACCAGGTAACCGCACAGGCGCTCGCTCTGCACCGGCGGCTGCACCGCAGGGTGCACGCCGGGGCTCTCATCGACATGGGGATCGTCCCTCCCGTGGCGGCGGGAAGCCAGTGAGCCTGCGAACCGGGCTGGCGCAGCTCAACCGTCTGGGAGGCGGAGGCCCCGAGCTCTCCCCGTTGGGGTTCGGGTCCTGGGCGACGGGCGGCCCCTCCAAGTTCGGGTGGCCGGCCACCGACGACGAAGAGTCGATCAAGGCAATCCGGTTCGCGGTGGAGTCGGGCGTGAACTGGGTGGACACGGCAGCGTTCTACGGCCGCGGTCACTCCGAGGAGGTCGTGGGGCGGGCTCTCGAGCCCTGGAAGCAGCGGGGTGAGGTCCTGATCTTCACCAAGTGCGGCCTTCGATGGTTTGGCGAAGACCGGGACGGCGCTCCCCAGAACAACCTGCGTCCGCAGTCGATCCGCTACGAGTGCGAACAGAGCCTGAAGCGCCTTGGGGTCGAGCGGATCGACCTCTACCAGTTTCACTGGCCGGACGAGCTCGGTACCCCGGTCGAGGACTCGTGGGCGACGATGCTCGACCTGATAAAGGAGGGCAAGGTCCGCTGGGGCGGCGTCTCCAACTTCGGGGTCGACCTTTTGGACAGGTGCGAGAAGCTGGGACACGTCCAGTCGGTGCAGCCGAAGCTCAACCTTTTGGACCGGACGGTCCTGGCCGACGTCGTCCCGTGGTGCCGATCTCACGAAGCCGGGGTCCTGGCGTACTCGCCTCTCGCTTCCGGTCTATTGACCGGAGCCTGGGATGAGGAACGGGTGGAGACGCTTCCGGCCGACGATTGGAGGAAGTACTCCGACGACTTCCGCCCTCCCCGCGTCTACCGTAGCCTCAAGCTGGTCGCTCAGCTGCGCCAGGTGGCCGAAGGCGCCGGCATCACGCTTCCGGTGCTTGCGACCGCCTGGGTGCTGGACCAGCCCGGCATAACCGGCGCCATCGTGGGCGCCCGCAACGTCGACCAGGTCAGAGGGTGGCTCCCGGCTGCCGGCTTCAGCCTCACGGCCGAGATGAGGAAGGTGATCGACGACCTGCTGAGGCGGTGGGACGCCGAGCCCTACGGCTCGATGGCCGACATAGACCTGAACGAGCTCGACTAGCCGGAGGGAGGATCCATGGCGGCGAACAAATACCTCAGCATCTATTTGAACGACCACCTCGCGATGCTGGTGGCGGTCACCGAGCTGGCGGAACGAAGCCTCGAGAGCAACCAGGGCACCGATCTGGGCAGGTGCCTGGAGTCGGTGGTGGAGTCGACCCGGCGCGACCGGCAGGCCCTCGATGCTTTGATGGAGCAGCAGGGCGTGCCCCACAACTGGACGAAGACAACCGGCGCCTGGGTGGCCGAGCGGGTCGGACGGCTCAAGCTCAACGGCCAGATCAAGGGCTACTCGCCGCTCAGCCGGCTGGTGGAGGTCGAGGCTTTGGAACTAGCGATGGGCGGTCTGCGGTGCTTCTGGGATACGTTGAACCAGACGGGGATCGACGAAGCCGGAGGCTTGCCGACCTCCGAGCTGGCACAACGGGCGGAGGAGCTTGGTCAAGAGCTCGACGGCCATCGGCGGGCGGTCGCGAGACAGGCGCTCGGAGCTCCTGTCGGTGCGGCGGAGGGAGCGCCGGAGTAGCTGAATTGTTCAAACCGAAACGAATCGAGCCCGGGCCGGGCCAGGAGTCCGTTTGGGACTACCCCAGGCCGCCGCGGATCGAGCCCTGTACGCGGATGGTCACCGTAAGGTTCGCCGGACGTGTGATCGCCCGGTCGGACCGGGCCCTCAGGGTTCTGGAGACCGCCGGAGCGCCGACCATCTACGTGCCGGCTGACGACGTCGACCTCGACCTGCTCCGCCTCAGCGGGGGCGGCAGCACCTGGTGCGAGTGGAAGGGATCCGCCCGGTACTACGACCTGGTCGCAGGAGACGAGGTCAGTGAGAGGGCGGCTTGGACCTACCCCTCCCCGACGCCTGCCTTCACCGCTCTGATCGAGCACTACTCCTTCTACCCGGCGCGCACGGAGGCCTGTTACCTGGACGACGAGCTCGTGTCGCCCCAGGCTGGAGGGTTCTACGGGGGCTGGGTGACCGCCGACATCGTCGGGCCGATCAAAGGAGAGCCCGGCTCGCTGCTGTGGTAGCTACCCGGTAACCCGGAAGTAGCCCTCGCCCTGCGGCTCCTCCCACTCGAGCTGCCGGTGCTCGACCAGGGCGTGCGGCGGGCCGGTGGCCATCCACTCGACAACCCGGTCGACCTGCGGCCCGGGCCCCTCGAAAATCGCCTCCACCCGCCCGTCCGGAAGATTTCGCACCCACCCGCCCACTCCCAAATCGCGGGCTATGCGTGCGGTCTGCTGGCGGAAGAACACTCCCTGGACCCGGCCGGAGACCCAGACGTGGGCTCGGACCGGCGGCTGGTCTGGCATGGCTCAAGACTAAGACCCCGAGCCCGTTCGCCGGCCGAAAACGCTGTACTCTCGCACCAGATGCGAGTCCCCATCTGGGTGTCGGCGTTCGAGCTCGAGTGCTGCCAGCCGGACGCGACCGTTGGGGAGGAGTGGACCGCATCCGTGGTGGTTCTCAAGCCTCGCCAGCCCTGGTGGGCGCAGCACTCGCCCGAGCCGGTGCCCGAGGAGGTGCTCACTCTCGGCGTCGCGGAGCTCGAGGGAACCGCGGCCTCGGTCACATTGCATAGCCGATCGGCGATCGTAGACGTCGGCGGAGGCCGGGTGATCGTTCCGGGCGTCCGGTCGGAAGGGCCCGTAGCGATCTCCGGCCGGCTGTGGCTCGACGCCCACGAACACCCCGAGCACCAGGGGGTGCCCGGGCTGGAGTGGAGCGGCGTGGCGGAGCGCATCCTCGGAATCCGCCTGGTCTACCGGCCGGTGACCGTCTACCGGGCGATCCCGGTCCGTCAGGAGCCGCCGGTCGAGCTGAAGTCCACGAGCGACCGCAGGGACCCGGCGATGATCGACCGCGAATTCGCCGAGTTTCTCATCTACCTGGAGGTGACCTGAGATGCGCTACCGGATCGTGGACGTGTTCACCCACCGGCCCTTGAGCGGCAACGCGCTGTGCGTGGTCCTCGATCCCTGCCCCGAGGAGTTGATGCCGCGGATCGCCCGGGAGGCAAACCTCAGTGAGACGACCTTTCCCACGATGACCGGACCGGAGGCCTATCGGATGCGGGTGTTCACGCCCGGCAGTGAGCTGCCCTTTGCCGGCCACCCGACTCTGGGCACCGCCTGGGTGCTCGGCCCCGGCCGGTGGACCCAGACCACGCCGGGGGCCACGGTGACGGTGGAAGCCACGGCGGAGGGGGCGGAGATGAGCCAGCCGGATCCGGTACTCACCCCGGTCGACCAGGAGGGAATCGCCGAGGCGCTCGGCCTGCCGGGCGCCGAGGGGGCCTGGCTGTCCGAGGCGGGGGGCACCAATCACGTGCTGGTGCCCACCACGGCCGCCCTCGCCGAGCTCACCCCCGATCTCGGCGCGGTTGCCGAACTGGCCGCCCGAGCCGGGGGCATCAGCCTGTGTCCGTTCCGCCGGATCGACGACCGCACTCTGCACGTCCGGGCTTTCCTTCCGGGCACCGGTGTCACGGAGGATCCCGGTACCGGGTCGGCCGCCGGCCCTATAGGGGTCCTGGCCAGCAGGCTGTGGGGCGTCGAATCGCAGGTCACCGTCCGCCAGGGCGACGAGATCGGCCGCCCCTGCCGGATCTCGGTACGGGCACTCGATGGCGATCTCCGGGTCGGCGGGCGGGTGACCGCAGTCGCCGAAGGCCGCTGGCTGATCTGATCGACACCTTCGCAGAGCGAGCACAGGTTTAAGCGGCAAACGATCGGTGCAAAGTCCCCCTACCCAGGGAGGATTGTTTGTCCAAATTTCGCAAAACCCCGTTCGGCGGTAAATCCAGCAAGAAGCGAAAGCTCAAAAGGCGCGAGCCGGCATATGCCCGCACGCTCGGGCGAGCCGGCATAGTTACCCGCCAGCCGTTGTTCTTGATGATCGTGACCGCTTCCATCGCCGCCTTCGGGGGCGACAAGGGACGTCGAGCCGCCCGGCGGTCAGCGGTCTGCTACCTGATCGGAGCTCTGGCGGGAAATCTGCCCAAGCCTTTGTTCGGACGGCCGCAACCCCGTCAGCGGAGAGCCAAGAGCCCCCACGTGATCAGAGGCTCATTTCCCTCGGGGCACAACGCCGCGGAAGTCGCCTACGTGTTCGGGGCTGCACAGGAGGCTCCGCCGCTGCTCGTCCCTCTCGGGGTCATGGCGCTGGTCGGCCACTGGTCGCTGCTGCGCGCCGGTAAGCACTATCTCAGCGACTCGATCGTAGGAGGGCTCATCGGCCTGGCAGTGGTGGCGGCAGTGGCGAAAGTATGGCCGCCGAACCCGACAAAGGACTGACGGCGGAGGGGCCGGTATGACGGCGTGACTCACTGATCCTCGGCTGGGTCGCCGCGGGCGCCTCGGTTCTGGCGGTGCTGCATGTAGCCGGACCGAAGCTGGTATTTCTGAGCTACATCCCTCGCAGCAAGTGGCTGTCCTTTGCGGGCGGCATCTCGGTCAGCTACGTCTTCTTGCACCTGCTGCCCGAGCTGTCCAGCGGGTCGGCGGTTGTGGCTGAGCGGCTGGGAATCCCGGCCCTTTCGCCGCACGCCGTCTGGGTGATCACGTTGACCAGCCTGGTGGCGTTCTATGGGCTGGAGAGCGCTGCGCTCCGCTCCCGAACCGCGAAATTCGGCGTCCGCTCGACCTCCCCGCTGCTGTTTTGGCTCAGTATCAGCTCGTACGCGGTTTACAACCTTCTCATTGCCTATCTACTGCATGAAGAGGCGGAACAGGGAGTGCTCTCGATTGCACTGTTCGTTCTGGCGATGGGTCTGCACTTCGTCGTCAACGACCTGGCGCTTCAAGAACACCACAGGGATCGATACGCGTCCTATGGCCGCTGGATTCTTGTCTCATCGATATTCACCGGGGCTCTGATAGGTGCGCTGGCCCAGATCTCGGAGTTCGTCATCGTCGTCGCAACCGCGATCGTCGCCGGAGGCGTGGTCCTCAACGTCTTGAAGGAAGAGGTCCCGGCTGAGGCTCAGAGCAGGTTCCAGTCCTTCGTCGCCGGCGTGCTCGTCTACTCGGTCGTCCTGCTGGTATCCGGGTAAGGCATTAAAAAGAGGCCGGCAAGCCGGCCTCTTTTTTTAATGAGTGAGTTGGTTATGCGGGGCGAACGTTGCTCGCCTGCAGACCCTTCTGGCCCTGGGTGACGTCGAACTCGACGATCTGACCCTCGGTCAGCGACTTGAAGCCGGTACCAAGGATGCCGCTGTGGTGCACGAACACATCCTCGCCACTCTCCTGTGAGATAAAGCCGAAGCCCTTCTCATCGCTGAACCACTTGACGGTTCCACGCTGACTCATCTGTAACCCTCCCTTCAGCCGCACATTGCGGCTACTTCAAATGCCGCACCTGCGGCACTGTGCTGCAGTTCGGGCCCAGAAAAACAACTAGCCGCGGCCTGAATAAGCTCCGCGGCATCTATAGAACCGAAAACCGAAACCTACAACCGCTTCTTAGTGTACAGCAGCAGGCTCGCAATCGGGCCTCCAAGCCGCCTGGCGGGCCGCAGAAATCGCTCCTACCAGGGCCTTTCCTGTCCCGGCTGTAATTTTTCCAGCCGGCCGAGCCGCCAAACTTCCCACAGCCGGCTCGGATGTCCCTTGAAATTTCCTGCGGTCCACGGGAATGCGAGCGCCCGGTGCTTCGTTTGACAATGTGAAGGATTTGCTAAGAAGCCAGCGCTGACCTTGTCAAATTGTCAAGTGACACCTACACTCTCTAGACGCTTACCCGTCGAAGAATTGACAAACTCGGCTGGTTGACCGCCGATCCCGTGGGTAAAGCAAATACCGAGCAGTTCACTACGGAAGGAATGCTGTGAGACGAGAGCAGTACAGAGGGGATTACGAGCCCACCCGTGTCGAAACCCGGGAAGAGGCTCCGCACGAGGACCTGGTCCGCCAGTATCTGCGCGAGATCGGTCAGTACCCGCTGCTAACAGATGTCAACGAGGT
>DATABX010000016.1:0-6110 GCA_036259335.1 Actinomycetota bacterium | reverse complement strand
TCGCGGCGGATCACCGTCGCCGACCTGGAGGGGACGACGGTCACGCTCACCAACCCGGGCATGCTGGGGACCGCGCAGTCGGTGCCCCGGCTGATGGAGGGCCAGGCAGCCATTATCGGCGTCGGTTCCATCGCCTTTCCGGCCGAGTACCAGGGCTCGGACCCGAGCATGCTGGCGGACCTCGGCATCGGCAAGGTGGTGACTTTGACCAGCACCTACGACCACCGGGTGATCCAGGGGGCGCTCAGCGGCGAGTTCCTCGCCGAGGTCCAGCGCCTGCTTCTGGGGGAGGACGGCTTCTACGACGACATCTTCTCCAGCATGGGTGTCCCTTACGTGCCGGTGCAGTGGCGGGTCGACCGCAACCCGACCCGCAACAGCTCCGAGGCCGACGCCAAGCAGGCCCGGGTTCTCCAGCTGATCAACATCTACCGGGTGCGGGGCCACCTGATCGCCGACCTGGACCCGCTCGACACCGAGCCGCCGAAGATGCCCTCCGAGCTGGACCCCGCCACCTACGGCTTTACGATCTGGGACCTGGACCGCAAGTTCTCCACCGGTACGCTCGCCAACACCGGCGAGCAGAACCGCCGGGCCAGCGACGCCGGCCGACCACTGACCCTGGGCAACATCCTGAATGTCCTGCGCGACGCCTACTGCCGGACGGTGGGCATCGAGTACATGCACATCTCGGCCCCCGACGAGAAGCGGTGGATCCAGAACCGGGTCGAGGGCGTCGACATCGCGCTGCCTCCATCGGACCACGACCGGATACTGGCCAAGCTCAACGCCGCCGAGGCGTTCGAGACCTTCCTCCACACCAAGTACCTGGGCCACAAGCGATTCAGCCTCGAGGGCGCGCTCAGCCTGATCCCGATGGTCGACGCAGTGCTGGACGCGGCCACGCGGGCGTCGATGGAGGAGGCGGTCATCGGTATGGCTCACCGGGGACGCCTCAACGTTCTGGCCAACATAATCGGCAAGAGCTACTCGCAGATCTTCAAGGAGTTCGAGGGGGACATCGATCCCGAGACGGTCCACGGCTCGGGGGACGTCAAGTACCACATCGGCGCCAGCGGCCGGTACGTGAACCCGCAGGGGGTTTCGATGCCGGTGTCGGTGGTCTCCAACCCGAGCCACCTGGAGTCGGTCGACCCGGTCGTCGAGGGGGTAGTGCGGGCCAAGCAGGACGCTCTCAACCGACCCGACGACTTCCCGGTGCTGCCGGTCCTCATCCACGGCGACGCCGCGTTCGCCGGACAGGGGGTGGTCGCCGAGACCCTCAACCTGTCCCAGCTTCGCGGCTACCGCACCGGTGGAACGCTGCACATCATCGTCAACAACCAGGTGGGCTTCACCGCCACCAAGGGCGAGACCCGGTCCAGCACCTACGCCAGCGACGTGGCGAAGATGATCCAGGCGCCGATCTTCCACGTGAACGGCGACGATCCCGAGGCGTGCGTAAGGGTTGCCCGGCTCGCTTTCGAGTACCGGCAGAAGTTCCGCAAGGACGTGGTCATCGACATGTGGTGCTACCGCAAGTGGGGACACAACGAGGCAGACGAGCCCTCGTACACCCAGCCGCTCATGTACAAGCGGATTGCCTCCCGCCGGTCGGTGCGAAAGCTCTACACCGAGTCGCTGCTGTACCGGAACCGGCTGACGCTGGAGGAGGCCGAGGGGGCGCTGGAGGACTTCCGCTCCAAGCTGCAGGGAGCCTTCAACGAGATGCACGAACACCACGGCGAGAAGCTGGAGCGACTTGAAGTCCCGGAGACCGAGCCGCAGTCGTCCGAGCCGGTCGGCCTGGCGACCCTGAACCAGGTTCTGGAGACCATCAGCCGGGTGCCGGCGAACTTCTCGCTGCACCCCAAGCTGGTGAAGCTCATCGAGGCCCGGGGGCGGGCCCTGGTGAACGACCACGTGGACTGGGCGGTGGCCGAGGCCCTGGCCTTCGGAGCGCTGCTGACCAACGGCATCTCGATCCGGCTGGCCGGGCAGGACTCCCGCCGGGGAACCTTCAGCCACCGCCACGCGGTGCTGATCGACCAGGAGACCGGCGAGGAGTACACGCCGCTGCTGCGGGTCGACCGCAAGGGCGCCAAGTTCCTGATCTACGACAGCATGCTCAGCGAGTTCGCCGCGCTCGGCTTCGAGTACGGCTACTCCACCGCAGCCACCAACACGCTGACCCTGTGGGAGGCGCAGTTCGGCGACTTCGCCAACGGCGCCCAGGTGGTGATCGACCAGTTCATCGCCGCCGGCGAGGACAAGTGGGAGCAGACGTCCAACCTCGTCATGCTGCTGCCGCACGGCTACGAGGGGCAGGGCCCGGAGCACTCCAGCGCCCGGCTCGAGCGATTCCTCACGCTGGGGGCGGGAGACAACTACCGGGTAGCGGTGCCGTCGACCGCCGCTCAGTACTTTCACCTGATCGTCGACCAGGGCACCCGGCGGGACCGCAAGCCGCTGGTGATCCTCACCCCCAAGTCCCTGCTCCGCCTGCCGGCGGCGGCCAGCGGAGTCATCGACCTCATCGACCGCGGGTGGCAGCCGGTGCTCGCCGACCCGGCACGGCCGAACCCGGACTCGGTCCGGCGGCTGATCCTGTGCTCGGGCAAGGTCTACTACGACCTGGTGGCCGCCCGGGATAACCAGGGGCTGGAGGGGCTGGCGCTGGTCCGGGTCGAGCAGCAGTACCCCTTCCCGGTCGACGAGATCGCCGAGGAGCTCCACCGCTACGAGGGCGCCGAAGTCCTGTGGGTCCAGGAGGAGCCGGAGAACATGGGGGCCTGGCGGTACATGCAGAGCAAGTTCTCGGACTCGTTCAAGACGCCGCTCCTGCGCCGCACCCGCGGGGAGAGCGCCAGCCCGGCGGCCGGCAGCACGAGGACCCACGAGCGGGAGCAGGAGCGGCTGATCAGCTCCGCCCTGGCCGGTCTGGGCGACTGAACCGGGCGTTTTCGATAGGCGATCTCAACCACTACCGATTCCACTCCGAGTGGACCGTTCCCAGCGGCTACGAACCCACCTTCGAGGCGCTCAGGGACCTGGCGAGCTACCCCAGCTGGTGGCCGGAGGTGAAGAGCGTCATCCCGGTGAACGAGGACCGGGCGGTGGTGTTGATCATGGGCCTGCTGCCCTACGCGCTGGAGTTCCTGATGGACAAGCAGGTGGACGACCCGGAATCCGGCATCCTCAAGGCCGGGCTCAGCGGAGACCTGGAGGGCTTTTCGAGCTGGGCGGTCAAACCGGAGGGCGACGGCTGCCGGCTGATCTACGACCAGGAGGTGGAGGTGACCAAGAAGCTCCTGCAGACGCTTGCGCCGGTCGCCCGGCCGCTGTTCAAGCTGAACCACTCGTTGATGATGTATCGCGGCCAGCGCGGGCTTAGGGCCCACCTGGCCTCGAACCCCGCTTGAGCCCGCTGCGCCGGTTGTCGCTGGCCGGTCTGGTCCTGCTGATGGTCGGCTCCGGGGCTGCGCACCTTCGCAAGCCGGAGATCTACCTGCCGATCGTGCCGAAGGTGTTGGGCCACGCCGAGTTCTTCGTGTTCTGGAGCGGGATCGTGGAGATCGTGGCCGGGGCCCTGCTACTGGCGCCCAGGACCAGGCGCTGGGGGGCGCTGCTCACCGCGGTGCTGCTGATCGCGGTCTTCCCCGCAAACGTCCAGATGGCCCTCGACGGGCCCCGGCCCGGTGGCGGCTGGTTTGCCGGGTCACAGTTGATGTTGTGGCTCCGCCTGCTGCTGCAGCCGGTTCTCATATGGTGGGCGCTCACATTCCTGAAGCGCCCGGGTGATCCGGAACGGCCGGATGAGGCTGCGGCTCGGGCCTAGGAGGATGCCTTGTCGGCCGGCGCCGGCTCCTCGAAGCCGGGGGTTTCGGTGAACGAGGTGTTCTTCGGTCCGGGCATGACGTCCTCCACCGGCTTCACGCCGTCCATGTAGGTCTTGGCCTTGTTCCAGAACCCGGAAGCCTTGCGGTCGGCTGCCTGCCTGCACTCGGGGCACGGCGTCGGCGTTCCCTTGTCGTCGAACTTGCGCTGACCGTGCGAGCACAGCTCCGACTGCAGCCGGGCGTTGATCTCCTGCTGAGCGCGCGCCGCAGCGGCCAGGAAGTCGGGATCGTCCAACATGGAGCAACTCCTTTCGGCTAACCCTTCGGATCAACCATACGCCCGGCCGGTCGTGGACGCATCCGCCGGAAAGCGTAGCCAACCCCATTGAACTACTATCGATTGGAAGCCAAACTCCCGGCCGACAGGAGGTCAATCCATGAGTCGCAGGCGAACGAAGCTACGCATCGTGCCCGACAATCCGCCGGTGAGGTCCAAGCTGACCACCGGAATATGGACCCTTTTGAGCGGCGTGGCCGCCGGGGCCGTGACGGTCGGAGCGCTCAAGTACTACCTGGCCAGCCGTAGAGCCCGGGCCGCGGGCGAGGGGGACGAGGTCGGCGTACTGCATGCCGAGGTCCACAGCAACGGCCACTCCAAGTCACGGCTGGGCAGCCTGGACTCGTTCTCTTAAAGGAGGCGGCAGTGGAGAAGGTCATCAAGACCGACGACGAGTGGAAGGCGGAGCTTACGCCCGAGCAGTTTCACGTGCTGCGGGAGAAGGGCACCGAGCGGCCGTTCACCGGCCAGTACGTCCACAACAAAAAGGCGGGGATGTACCAGTGCGGTGCCTGCGGCGCCGACCTGTTCAGCTCGGACGTCAAGTTCGACTCCGGGACCGGCTGGCCGAGCTTCACCGAGCCGGTCGCGGAGGGAAGGGTGGAGCTCAAGCCCGACAACAGCTTGTTCATGCGCCGGACCGAGGTCCTGTGCGGCGCCTGCGGCTCCCACCTGGGCCACGTGTTCCCGGACGGCCCGGGCCCGACGGGCCAGCGCTACTGCATCAACTCATGTGCGCTCAACTTCGAAGAGAAGGACGGATAAAACCGGCCTTCGCCTGAGATCGGGCGAAGCAGGCGATGGCTAGACCTTGCTGGCGCGCTGGGCGATGTCCTGCTTCTGCGCCTCGACCTCGCCCTTGGACAGGCCGCCCAGTCCCATGAACCCCGGCTCGTCGCTGCCCGGCTCCGGGCCGGTGGCGTCGCGCTCTTTGGCTGCGTCGATTCCCGCCTGGATTGCCGGATCGATCTCGTAGCCGACTACGTCGACCTGGGTCGCCCGTGTCCGCTCCGCCTCTGCCAGAACCTCCTGCTCCTCGCTCATCAAGTTCTCCTCTCGTGGCGGACGGTTGGCGCCCGCAATTTTTCGAAGAATCGTCGCCTGTGGCGACCCCCTAGTTGTTCCTCAAGAGGCCTGACCGGAAACCTCGGGTCGGCCGGGCAGCACCGTGTCCGCCGGGAACCTAGTTGAGCCGGAACGCCCTCCGGGCGTTCCCGGTGGTGGCCTCAGCGATCTCCTCCACCGGCCGGCCTGTGGCGGCCGCCAGCGCCGCTCCGACGTCGGCTACGTTGCGAGGTTCGTTGGGCTTGCCCCGGTGGGGGACCGGCGACAGGTAGGGCGAGTCGGTCTCGACCAGAAGCCGGTCCAGCGGCACCACCCGCGCCGCCTCCCGGAGGGTCTCGGCGGTCTTGTAGGAGACGTTTCCGGCGAACGACACGAATCCCCCCATGCCCACCGCAACCTCGGCCTCGGCAGCTCCGCCCGAGAAGCAGTGGAAGATCAGCGTCTCCGGGGGCCCCGCCTCCTCGAGCTGGGCGATCACCTGGGGGAACGCCTCCCGGATGTGTAGAACCATCGGCTTGCCCAGCCGCTTGGCCAGCGCTATCTGCGCCTTGAAGGCGCGGTGCTGGGCCGCGGGGCTGCTGTGGTCCCGGTAGAAGTCCAGGCCGACCTCTCCGACCGCTACCACCCGCGGGTCGCCGGCGAGCAGCTCGATCTCGGCGCCGACCACCTCGTCGAAGTCCTCGGCGTCGTAGGGGTGGATGCCGACCGTGGCGTACACCTCGGGGTGAGCCGAGGCGATGCGGACCGCCTCCCGGCTGCTCGGCAGGTCGGTCCCGATGGTGATCATCGTCCCGACGCCCGCCGAGGCCGCCCGCTGCAGCGCCTCGTCCAGGTCGCCCTCCAGCGAGTCCAGGTGGCAGTGGGAGTCG
>DATABX010000015.1:0-4347 GCA_036259335.1 Actinomycetota bacterium | reverse complement strand
GTTTGCCGATCGAACCGGCATCATCGTAGTCGATTCGGTACTCGGCCCGAAGTGACTGCGCTACCTGGCGGGCGAGGGGCACCAGCTTCTCATGTTTCGACAGGGGCAGCACGGCGACCTTGATGGGTGCGATCTGCCGGTGCAGCCCCTGTCCAAACATGAGAAGCTGGTGCCCCTCGCCCGCCAGGTGGCGCAGTCCCTCCGGGCCGAGTACCGAATCGACTACGATGATGCCGGTTCGATCGGCAAACGTTATCGACGTCACGATGAGATCGGAACCCCTTACGCCGTGACCGTCGACTTCGACTCGTTGGAGGACAACGCGGTGACCGTTAGAGATAGGGATTCTATGAAGCAGGAGCGGATGTCGATCGACGAGCTTTTGGGCTGGCTCAAGCCGAGGTTGAGCTGGTGACCCTCCGCATGACCGGCAAGGTGCAGGTGGACGGCCAACCGGCCGAGGGCGCCTACATCCGCATCAACGGACCCTCGGGAGACTTCGTCTGGGAAGCCCGAACCGACAACGGCGGCGAGTTCAACTTCAACCTGCCCGAGGGCGCCTGGACCGTGGTTGCGTTCGCCCCCGGAACCGAAAAGCACACCCAGCAGTTCGTGCTCAGCTCTGATTCGGATCCGGTTCTCATCGACCTGAGGTCGTCGTGACGCCGGAAATCTCCACCGCGACGCGGTACGTCTACGACTTCGAAGAGGGCGACAGGGACAAGAAGGATCTGCTGGGCGGCAAGGGCGCAAACCTTTCCGAGATGACCAACCTCGGGCTGCCGGTTCCCCCCGGCTTCACCATCACCACCGAGGCCTGCCGGATCTACATGGAGACCGGCAGCTTTCCCGAGGGGCTGATGGACGAGGTGGCCCAACACGTCGCCACCCTGGAATCCAAGATGGGCAAGAAGCTCGGAGACCCCTCGAATCCGCTGTTGGTTTCCGTGCGGTCGGGGGCGAAGTTCTCCATGCCGGGCATGATGGACACAGTCCTCAACCTGGGCATGAACGACGAGTCGCTCAAGGGCCTGACCGCTCAGTCCGGCAACGAGCGCTTTGCCTACGACGCCTATCGCCGGTTCATCCAGATGTTCGGCAAGATCGTCATGGGCGTGCCGGGCGAGGAGTTCGAGCACGAGATCGAGCGCATCAAGGAGGAGACCGGGGTCACCGAGGACACCGACCTGGGCGCCGAAGACCTCAGAGAGCTCGTCGTCCGCTTCAAGCAGGTGGTCCAGAACAACACCGGCCAGAGCTTCCCCGACACCCCGATGGAGCAGCTCAAGCTGGCCATCGAGGCGGTGTTCAAGTCGTGGAGCGGCGAGCGGGCCAAGATCTACCGCCGGCAGAACCGGATCTCCGACTCGCTGGGCACCGGCGTCAACGTGCAGACCATCGTCTTCGGCAACCTGGGCGACGACTCAGGAACCGGCGTCGCCTTCACCCGGGACGCCAGCTCCGGAGCGAAGTCCTACCTGGCCGAGTACCTGCCGAACGCCCAGGGCGAGGACGTCGTCTCCGGCGCCCGCACCCCGCTGCATCTGGACGCGCTGAAGGAGTCCGACCCGGCGTCCTACGAGAAGCTGACCGGCATCATGGCGCAGCTCGAGAACCACTACCGGGACATGTGCGACATCGAGTTCACAGTCGAGAAGGGCAAGCTGTGGATGCTGCAGACCCGGATCGGCAAGCGCACCGCCGCGGCGGCGGTGAAGATCGCCGTCGACCTGCAGGCCGAGGGCAAGATATCCAAAGAGGAGGCGGTCCTGCGGGTCGACCCGTCCTCCCTGGACCAGCTGCTGCATCCGCAGTTCGACAAGTCGGCCGACATCCAGATCGTCGCCAAGGGGTTGAACGCCTCGCCGGGCGCAGCAGTCGGTAAGGCGGTGTTCGACGCCAAGACCGCGGTCAGCATGGCCGAGGCGGGCGAGAAGGTCATCCTGGTCCGCCCGATGACCGAGCCGGAGGACGTCGGCGGCATGTACGCCGCCCAGGGGATCCTCACCTCCCGGGGCGGCAAGACCTCGCATGCCGCGGTGGTGGCCCGGGGCGCCGGCAAGCCGTGCGTCTGCGGCGCCGAAGCCCTGAAGATCGACCTGGACGCCCGCCAGTTCACCGTCGGCGAGCACCGGGTGGTCGAGGGCGACATTGTGGCGATCAACGGCAACACCGGGGAGATCGCCCTGGGCGAGGTTCCGCTGGTCGAGCCCGAGCTGTCCGAGGACCTGGTCAAGATCCTGGGCTGGGCCGACGAGATCCGCCGTCTGAAGGTCCGAGCCAACGCCGACACCCCCGAGGATGCGGCCAAGGGCCGGGAGTTCGGGGCCGAGGGCATCGGACTGGCACGTACCGAGCACATGTTCCTGGGCGAGCGCCTGCCGGTGGTCCGCCGGATGATCCTGGCCAACACCCCGGATGAGGAGCAGGCGGCGCTCGACGAGCTGCTGGAGCTGCAGCGGGAGGACTTCATCGGCATCTTCACCGCGATGAGCGGCCTGCCGGTGACCATCCGGCTGCTCGACCCTCCGCTGCACGAGTTCCTGCCCTCCTCCAAGGAGCTGGAGCTGCAGATCCAGGGGCTGGAGATCTACAAGTCGGTGGCGACCAGCGCCTCCAAGCACTTCTCCTGGGAGCACGCCGACGTGCCGCTCGACTCACCGTCCACCGCACAGTCGGTGGAGAAGGAGATCGCCGAGCACCGCAGCCTGCTGGAGAACGTCACCCGCCTGGAGGAGTCCAACCCCATGCTGGGAATGCGAGGCGTGCGGCTGGGCATCGTGAAGCCGGGCCTGTACGCCATGCAGGTGCGGGCGATCATCGAGGCCGCGGTCCAGGTGAAGGCCGCCGGCTCCGAGCCGGTCATCGAGATCATGATCCCGCTGGTCGCGGTCCGGGAGGAGTTCGACGCCATGCGCCGGGAAGCGCTGGCGATCATCGACGAGGTGTTCGCCAACAGCGGCCAGCAGATCGACTACCTGATCGGGACGATGATCGAGCTGCCGAGGGCGGCGCTGACCGCAGGGGAGATCGCCGAGACCGCGGAGTTCTTCTCCTTCGGTACCAACGACCTCACCCAGACGGCATTCGGGTTCTCACGCGACGACATCGAGGGCAAGTTCCTTCCCCGCTACCTGGAGCGGGGGATCCTCAAGGTCAACCCGTTCGAGTCGATCGACCAGGCCGGTGTCGGAAGGCTGCTGGAGATCGCTTCGAAGGAGGGCCGGGCGACCCGCCCGAACCTCAAGCTGGGAATCTGCGGCGAGCACGGCGGCGACCCCTCCTCGGTGGAGTTCTGCCACCAGGTGGGTCTTGACTACGTGAGCTGTTCCCCGTTCCGGGTGCCGGTGGCCCGCCTGGCGGCCGCGCAGGCGGTTCTCAAGGAAAGCGAAACGGCGGGCTCGGACACCCGGTAATCAGGCGGCTTGTCCTCAGGCCCAGCCGTCTTCCGGGAGCAGATGGAAGGCGGTCGCGCCGGATAGCGGACGCACAGCCCGGAAATGGCGCTCATCCAGGGTGGCGATCCGGACCGTCCGGAGCCGATCGGCAAGCACAACCAGAGATGCATCCGCGAGCCCCAGGTCCATATCTGCGTAGCGCTCAGCGACATCCACTGCGGCACTCATCGCCTGGGGCCACCAGTCAACGAGGTAGGCGCCGGCGGCAAGGTCTTTACGAAGGGCGCTGACGGCCTGCCGGCCTCCGCGAACGGCAACCAGGTGGTCGATCTCGGCAACTATGAGTGGCGTGGTCGCAAGATCCTGCTTCTCCTCCGCCATCCACGCGCTAACCACCGCGTGATGGGTATCGCCGGAGTTCATGAAAGCCAGAATCACCGACGTGTCGACAACGATCATTACTCTCCGAACCCGGTGGCCGTGAGTTGCTCATCGATGGTTTCGGAGAGGTTTGCAGGACCTGAGAACGCGGCGTGAGCTTTGGGCTTGACGTTAAGCGCGTTGCCGGCGGCGGCCCGCAAGGCCAGGCGAATCAGTTCGGCTTTGGTAGTGCCCTCAGCGGCTGCGCGCCGGGCCAGCGCAGCGTCAATCTCCGGCTCAATGTAGATGCTCGTCTTTTTCATAATACGAAAGTTACCACCTGCCACCTACCACCCGCTCTACGGACACAATTTTTGGCATGTGCGGCCGCTGATTTGGGGAGCCGGGAACCGTACACCAGGCAGTAAGTGGGCTTGCTAGGGAACGTGGCTCCCGGCAAGGGCGGAAGGGTACTTGTCCGGGAGCCACTGTCCCTAGTACGATGCGGTCGGAGGTAGTAGACCAGCATCGGTTCGGAATCCAATGATACACCCGTTCCGAGCTATTAAGCGCGCCCAGAGTGGTTTCG
>DATABX010000014.1:0-5763 GCA_036259335.1 Actinomycetota bacterium | reverse complement strand
GAAGACCGGGGGTAACCTCGTTCGGGGCGATCAAGGGATGCGAATCGGGAGGAGGCGAAATGGATGCGGACACTCGGATCGATTTGCGGGGCGGCAGCCGGATGCCGGTGCTCGGCCTGGGAACCTGGCAGCTCACCCGGGACACGGCGCAAACCATCGCCACGGCAATCGAGCTGGGATACCGCCTGATCGATACCTCCGGCGACTACGGCACCCAGCCGGGAATCGCCCGGGGCATCCGCGACAGCGGTGTGAACCGGTCCGACCTGTACGTGACCACGAAGGTGGAGGAGACCGATGACGCCTACGACGCCACCCGCAAGAACCTGGACGAGCTTCGGCTCGACTACGCCGACCTCATGCTTGTCCACCGGCCGCCGGACTCCGGCGCCGGCGAAGAGCTGTGGCGGGGGCTCATCCGGGCCAAAGAGGAGGGCCTGGCGACCGACATCGGGGTCAGCAACTACTCGATCGAACTCATCGAGGCCTTGATCGAGGCGACCGGTGAGGTGCCGGCAGTCAACCAGGTGGAGTGGAGCCCGTTCGGGCACAGCGACGAGCTGCTCGAGTACTCCCGCCGCCGGGGGATCGTTCTCCAGGCCTACAGCCCGGTGACCCGGACCGAGCGGCTGGCCGATCGGCGCCTGACCTCAATCGCAGCCGGCTACGGGAAGACCCCGGCGCAGGTGCTTCTGCGGTGGAACCTGCAGCAGGGGACCGTCCCGCTCCCCAAGGCCAACCAGCGGCAGCACCTGAAAGAGAATCTCGACTTGTTCGACTTCGAGCTCACCGACCGGGACTTGGAGGCCCTGAACGCACTGAACGAGCACTACTCGTCGCTCGGCAGCCTGCCGTACGTGTAGGGTCTTGCAGCTCTACCGCCGGGAAAAGAGCTCGACGAACCGGCGAAGGATGGCGGGCGGGTGGACCACACTGCTGGCCCGCGCCCGGGCTTTCAGGTCGTCGGCTTCGTGCGGCTCGAAGTAGCCGGCGTGCTTGTAGACGTCGATCCGAACCTCGACCCCGGCTGCGTCCAGCTCGGGATGGAACTGGGTGGCGTAGACGTTGCTGCCGACCCGGAACGCCTGGACCGGGCAGGCCTGGGAGGAGGCCAGGTTCACCGCGTGTGCCGGCAGCTTGCTGATCGCTTCCTTGTGCCCGAGGAAGGCCTCGAAACTGTCGGGCAGGACCTGGAACAGTCGGTCGGCACGGCCCTCGCCGGTCAGCGTGATCAGCGTCGGCCCGACCGGCTCCGAGTAGGTCCGGTCGACCACCGCGCCCTGGTGCATCCCGAGCGTGCCGATGCCGTAGCACGCTCCTAGAAAGGGGTAGTCCCGGGCGACGATCTGGTCCAGGAGGGCACCGATCTCGGCCTCGACCCGGACCTGGACCTCCGACTTTTCCAGATCGGAGGAGTTGAACGGCCCGCCGCCGACGATCACGCCGGAGAAGTCGTCGAGGTCTATCGGCCCAAGCGGGCCCTGCTCCATGCGGACGCGCCGCAGCTGCCCCTCTTCCAGCCCCGAGAACTGGAGCATGGCCTCGTACTCGTTGTCCGCCGCCAGGTCGACCTCCCGGGTGGCCAGCAGCAGGAACGGCTTCATGACTTGAGATATTAGGGGCGGAAGCCGGCGCACGCGCGCTTGGTCGGGTCTTGACGGCGGGGGACCGCGGTGTTGGACTCGGTCGCCTCAACGAACGCAAGGGGGCGGAGCATGCGTACGCCGGTTTTCGAGCTTCACGTCAGGCCGATGTTCCGATCCATCGACCGGGAGCACATGTTGAACATCCTCGAGGAGTTCGACCTCTGGAGCTACGACGTGGTCAAAAGCTCGATCGACGACATCCTCGACAGCGTGGAGAACGGCAGGATGCCGCCGGAGGGCAAGGGAGGTCCGTGGCCGGCGGAGTGGATCCAGCTTCTACGGCGCTGGAAGGAGACCGGCTTCAAGAGGCTTGACCTTGGAAAAGGGACCTACGAGGTCTTCAACAGCGACGGGGAGATCGAGCTGGTCGCAAACTTCACCCTCCCCGCGCCCGGGTGGGCGGGGTGGATACAACTCGAGTCCTCAACCGAGACGACGAGAACCTACGTGGTGTACTTCGAACCGCCGGACGTGCCGGAGGAGGGTGCCGGCGAGGACATCGTGGTCTCCGAGCAGTTCTCCGGGGTCCAGAAGCTGTTTCTCCGGGACCGGGACGGCCTGAGGGAGTTGCCGATCCCGCCCTGAACCACCCTCTGACGCCTGGCGGATGGCCGCTAGGGCAGCGCCCGGACCGGCACGCGGGCGAGGAAGCGGCGGTACGCGTCGTCGTAGCCTCCGGGCTGCGAAGGCTCGACCGTCTCCTCGATCTGGTCGCCGGCGATCTCAACCGCAATCCCAAGTCCCAGGCACGCCAGCCGGGCGGCGCCCCGGGCAGCGGCGTCGTGGCGGGTGACGACCGTCAACGGTAGGTGCAGAACGTCGGCCAGGAGGCGGCGCCAGATCGGGTGCAGGGTGCCGCCTCCGACGAGACGAGCCCGGCAGATCTGTCGTCCGGCGAAGCGAAGCGCCTCGACCGCTTGCCGGATCCCAAACGCCACACCCTCCAAGACCGAGCGGACCAGGTGCGCCCGCGTGTGCTCGAGGCCCAGGCCGATCCAGGCTCCCCTGAGGCGGGAGTCGACGTGGGGCGTTCGCTCGCCCGAAAGGTGGGGGACGAAGGTGAGCCCCGCGGCGCCCGGTGGCGCCTGCTCGGCCAGGGTGTACGCCTGCTCCCAACTCACGTCCAGCCAGCGCCACGCTCGCTCGAACGCCAGTCCGGCGTTCTGGACCGCCCCCATTCCGTACCATGAGGACGGGAGCACTCCCCGGTACAGGTGGGTCCGGGCTGTCGGGTCCGCCCCGGGGGATTCGAGGCTGGCCACGACCTGGGCTCCCGTGCCCACCGAGATCTGCGCCGTACCGGGCACCAGAGCCTCGGCTCCAAAAAGAGCACAGGCGGTGTCCCCGCCGCCGTGTACCACCGGGATCCCCGGCGCAAGGATCGGCTGTCCGTCGACGGTTGTTCCGGCGACTGCGTCCGACTGCGCCACCGGTGCTGCCAGCCGGCGCGGAACTTCGAGCAGGTCGAACGCCTCGTTGCACCATTCATCCGCCGGGAGGTCCCAGAGCAGCGTTGCCGAAGCGTCGCTCGGCTCGGTGGCGACCTGCCCGGTGAGGACCAGCCGGAGCCAGTCCTTCGGTTGCAGAGCCCAGTCGGCCGTCCGGATCGACGCGGGCTCGTGCCTACCGAGCCAGGCGAGCGTGGGGCCCGCCATTCCGGCGACGGCGGGGTTGGCAATGCGGGCTTGGAGCTGAGGTGAGGCGTGACGGAGCCTTTCCGCCTCGCTTGAGGAGCGGGTGTCGGCCCAAAGCACCGCGTTGCGGGTCGGAGTGCCGTCGGAACGGCACAGCACCACCCCGTGCATCTGGCCGGACAGCCCCACTCCGGTGATGGCGGGATTGCCGCACTGGTCGAGACATCGGCGCACCGCCCGCCCGGCGGCATCGAGCCATTCTTGCGGTGCGGTCTCCGCCCAGCCGGCCTGCGGCGCCGAGACGTGCAGGGGCACCGAAGCCCCGCCCAGGACCTCCAGGCCATCGCTGGAGAAGGCAACCGCCTTGATCGAGCCGGTGCCCAGGTCCAGGCCGAGAACGGCCTCTTCGCGGGGGCCGGTCATCCCCGAGCCGAGCCCAGCCCCTTCTCGACGAACTCGCGAGCCGACACTGCGAGATCCATGCTGTCGTCCCAGAGGTTGCGCCAGACCGCCAGGGTGTTGGAGAGCAGCGGCGAAACCACCGCCGACGAGAAGCTCTCGAAAGCGACGGGGCCCCGGTAGCCGGCTTCCGAAAGAGCGCCGAAGAGTCCGGAAAAGTCGACGGAGCCCGTGCCGAGGTAGCCGCGGTGGCTTTCTCCTACGTGCACGTAGCCCAGCCGGTCGCCGCATCGAAGCACCGCATCCCGCATGCTCGTCTCCTCGATGTTCATGTGGTAGGTGTCCAGGTGCGCGTAGACGTTGTCCATCCCCACCTGTTCGATGAAGGCCATGGTCTGGTCTGCGGTGTTCAGTACGTTGGTCTCGTAACGGTTGACCGCCTCCAGGCCGATCGACACGCCGCTGGGAGCGGCGGCTTCGGCCAGGCGGCGAATTGCGGAGACCGAGTTCCCCCGCCCTTCCGCCGAGGCCGGGCCGGGATACTTGCCGAGCGCACTGAAAATCACGCCGGTCAGGAACCGAGCGCCCACCGCGGCCGCAAACTCCAGCGCCGCCGCGAGCCTGGCCTCTCCCCGTTGTACGGTAGCGGGATCGGTGCTCGAGATGTCGGTATCGGTCGTAAGGCCCAGCGAGCAGGATGCGGCGAGCCCGTGCTCGTCGAGCAGCCGCCGGGTATGCCCGGCGTCCAGGTCCTCCGGCTCGAGCACCGGAATTTCGATGAGGCCGTACCCGGCATCGACCGTTTTCCGCACCGCGTACGCCGCCTCGTCGGGGGACCATCCACCCACCCAGACCATGGCGTGGACTCCCAGGATCGTCACGGCCCCCCCTCCCCGTCGACGTCCGGGCCGCGGGCTCCGGTGATGAAGGCGACGAGGTCGCGGGCGGTCGTGTCGGCGGTGCGCATCCCGGCCGTCACACGGCCCCGCCGCATGACCCACACCTGCTGGGAGATGCGCATGACCTGCTCGAAGTTGTGGCTGATCACCAGGACCGCCAGTCCCTGGGCGCGTAGCCGCTCGATCAGCTCCTCGACCCGGCCGGTTTCGCGAACCCCCAGGGCCGCCGTCGGCTCGTCCATGATGATGATCTTGCTTCCCCAGCCGGCCGCGCGAGCAATCGATACCGCCTGCCTCTGGCCTCCGGACAGCCGGCGAACCCGGGCCTTGACCGTCGGGATGTGCACCTGGAGCCGGGAGAGCATCTCCTCCGACTCCCGGCGCATCGTCGACTTGTCGAGGAACTTGAACGGGCCGAACCCCCTGGTGCGCTCCCGGTTGAGGAACAGGTTCTCCCAGATCGTCAAGTCCTCGACCAGGGCCAGGTCCTGGTAGACGGTTTCGATGCCCGCCCGGCGGGCGTCCTCGGGAAAGCGGAATTGCGTCCGCTCGCCGTTGATCCGCACCTCGCCCGAGTCCGGTGGGTACACGCCGCAGATGCACTTGATGAGGGTCGACTTGCCGGCGCCGTTGTCTCCGACGATGGCCGTCACCTCGCCTGCCTGGGCGTGGATCGAGGCGCCCCAGAGAGCGACCACGCTCCCGAAGGCCTTGGAGATCTCGAACACCTCCAGGGTGGCCTGGCCGGTCGTTGCCTTTCCCACGTCGGTTTCCGTCTGGCTCATGTCTGCAACCTGGTCAACAGAGCCGACAGGATGACCACCGAGCCCACCGCTATCGGCTGGTAGAACAGCGATACGCCGAGAAGTGTGAGCCCGTTGACCAGAGCAGTGAGCAGAACCGCCCCGACGACGGGCCCGACCACGGTGCCCCTTCCTCCGAACAGGCTCACCCCTCCGAGCACCACCGCGGCTACCGAGCTGAGCAGCAGGGCGGTCGCCGCCACCGGCTCGGCAGCTCCGACCCGGGCAGTCAGCATTACGCCGGCCAGACCACCCAGCAGCCCCGAGATGGTGTAGGCGGCGATCTTCATCCGGGCGACGTTGATGCCCATCGCCCGGGCGACCTCGGCGCTGCCGCCGGTTGCCAGCAGGTGGGTTCCGAACCTGGTGTGAAACAGCGCCA
>DATABX010000013.1:0-5711 GCA_036259335.1 Actinomycetota bacterium | reverse complement strand
CGCTCCAGCTCGGCGGCGCGCTCGTACATCAGGTAGGCGGTCCGGTGCAGGGCAACCACGGACTTGCCGGTTCCCGGCCCTCCGGTGAGTATCACGCTGCCCTTGGGGTCGCAGCGGATCACCTCGTCCTGCTCCGCCTGGATGGTGGCGACGATGTCGTTCATGAACTCGCCGCGCTCCCGCAACAGGGCGTGGAGCAGCGCACCTTCGCCTGCCACCACCGCCAGGTCGCCGGCCTTCTCCGGGACCAGCAGGTCGTCGTTGATGTCGACCACCCGCCGCCCCTTTGTGATCAGGGTGCGGCGCCGGACCACTCCGCGTGGAGCAGACGCGGTGGCTCGGTAGAACGAGGACCCGACCGGGGCGCGCCAGTCGATGAGGATGCGCTCCTGGTGCTCGTCGGCCAGGCCGATGCGCCCCACGTAGAGCGGCTTGGACTCGTCCTCGTGGTCCATGCGCCCGAAGACCAGCTGCTGCTCGCTGACCGATACCGCCTGCAGCCGGCGCCGGGAGTTGCTCGCGAAAGCCTCCCGGTCGAAGACCGACTGCGGTGTGTTGGTTTTCATCGAGATGGACTGCTCCAGGCTGGACTCGGTCCGAGCCCGAAGCTCCGCCAGCTGACCGTAGCAGAGGTCTACGTGTTGCTGTTCTCGCGCGATCTCGTTGTCTAGAAGTGTGGTGTCGATGTGTGCTGCCTTGCTTGGGGCCGAAAGTTGAGGTCTACATCCTAGTGGTCCGGGCGCCCTCGCAACCATCGCTCCGAAATCCCCGGCGAAACTGCCCGGTGGTACGAAGGGGTGGCGGCGACGGAGGTAGGAAGAGGGCCGGGTGACCCCCTCCCGTCCCGGTTGACCAGTATTACCGGGAAACGCCAACCGTCGCCGCCAGTATTCCCGAACCCCGCCGGCGGAGGCCGGTATCCCTCCAAGCTACGGCGGCCCGCTCTCAGAGCGCCTCGCTTGACCCCTCCAGACTGGTCGTTGCTGCACTTCAAGTCTAGGGATGCAGGCCGGCCGGCGGGTGCCGGACACCGTGCCGTTCGGCCCTGTACCTGTGGGCCGTTCGGCCCCCCTTTCTTTGCTCTCCGGAGAGGTTCACGAGCCGCATTTTTGTCACCGCCAGGTTTCACAATGGACGAACGTCGATTGAAAGGAGAACCAGTGGCTTCCTGGGCAGAGATTGCCGCCGAGCACCCGGACTTCGCGCGCCGGGCCAAAGAGCTGTTCGACGTGCACAAGCACAAGACGCTGGCCACCCTCCGCCGGGACGGGTCGCCGCGCATCAGCGGCACCGAGGTGTCGTTCGTCGACGACGACGTCTGGTTCGGGGGCATGTGGAAGTCGAAGAAGGCTCTGGACCTCAGGCGGGACCCCCGGTTCGCCCTCCACGGGCCCACCGTCGACCCGTCGGAGAACTGGAAGGGGGATGTGAAGCTGTCGGGCCGGGCGACCGAAATCGGCGACGATGCGGTCAAGCGCAGGATCAACGAGGCGGGGGAGGGCGATCCGGGGCCCTACCACTTGTTCCGGGCCGACATCGACGAGATGGTGATCACCAGCGTCCAGGGCAACGAGCTGGTGATCGAGGTGTGGCGGGAGGGCAAGGGCCTCCAAATCCACAAGCGTTAGAGCGCGGCCTCCGGTTCGCCGGGCAGTTCCTCGGCATCGGGGTCGTCCGAGGTCCGGGCCCCCGGCCCGACGGCCGACGCCAGGGCAACCGCGTTCGGAACGTCCACCCGGCCCCGGCTGGTCTTCATGCTGACGTAGAACAGCCCGATGTTGAGCACCTGCCCCGAATACTCGCCGAGCGTCGACTTGATCACCGTGTCCTGGCCGACCACGAAGGGCCGGACGATCAGCAAAACCAGTCCGGCGAAGATGTTGCCCAGGGTCTGCTGGGCCGCGATGCCCAGGACCACGCCGGTGAGCGCGCCGCCGAGCAGGAGGGCCTGAATGCTGATGCCCAGTGCGCTCAGCGTCCACAGGAACACGATCACGTAGCCGGCGACCGAGACGATTCGGCCCAGGGTGAGGCCCCGGACCTCTCCGGCTTTGGCGCCGGCGCCCTCTTTGACCGCTGAACCGAGGGCGCTCACCGCCACCAGGCCGCTCAGCAGCACCATTCCGGCGCCGATCACCGCCGGTGCGATAACTCCCAGCCTGTGGGTAGGATCGTGGATGTTACCGAACCCGGCGACCACCGTTCCCACCACCGCCACCAGCGTCGCCAGGGCGGCCCGGAGGAGCTTGCGGCGCCGTCGGGTGTCTGCAGGCATGGCCAAAGGTTATCCTGCTAACTGATATGGACGCGACCGGTGTTTTCGCAGACCTGGCCCCTGCCGAGCTGTGGCGTCACTTCGAGGCCCTGAGCGCAATTCCCCGGCCGCCGGGCGGGGAGCAGGCGGCCCTGGAGTACGTCCGGACCCTGGCGCAGGAGCGCGGTGTCGGCTGGCGCCAGGACGAGATGGGGAACCTGGTTCTGTTCGTCGATGGCGAGCCCGGCCCGACGGTGGTGGTCCAGTCGCACCTGGACATGGTGTGCGAGCGAGATCCCGGCGTCGACCACGACTTCACCGCCGACCCGATCAAAGTGGCCCGGGACGGTAAGAAGATTTTTGCCGAGGGAACCACGCTGGGGGCCGACAACGGCATCGGAGCAGCTGCTGCGCTGGCCCTTTTGACCTCCGAGGGCATCCGCCACGGTCCCCTGGAGCTTTTGTTCACCGTACAGGAGGAGACCGGCCTGCACGGCGCGATGGCGTTCGACGCCGGGCTGCTCCAGGGCAAGCTCCTTATCAACCTGGACAGCGAGGACCCGACCGAGCTGACCATCGGGTGCGCCGGCGGCGCCACCATCGAGATTCGCCCGGCGCTCGGCTGGGAGCCGGCGCCCGAGGGTTGGGTCGGACGGGAGTTGGTGGTGTCGGGATTGCAGGGTGGACACAGCGGGGTCGACATCGACCAGCCGCGGGGTAACGCCATCAAGGTTCTTCTGGCCGTGCTGAGCGGCCTGCGCACCGCTCTGGAGCTCCGCCTCTGCAGCCTGGAAGGGGGCCGCGCGCACAACGTCATCCCCCGGGAGGCGACGGCCCGGATCATCGTCTCGCCGAACTCCGCCGGCAGGCTCGACGATGTCGTGACCAGCATTGCCGAGACGCTGATCTCCGAGTGGGCCGGCAAGGAGCCCGGTCTGTCGGTCAACCTTACCGAGGTGCCGGCGCCCGCCCAAGCCCTCACCGCCCGTTCCGAGGACGGCCTGCTGGGGTTCTTGACCGAGATTCCCCACGGTGCGCTCGAGACAAGCGAGAGCTTTCCGGAGAAGGTCGAGACTTCGGCCAACCTGGCCCAGGTGAAGATCGGGCCGGAGGAGTCGTTGTCGGTCTCGAGTGTCCGGAGCCTCTCAGCGCACCGGCTGTTCCGTACCCGCACCGCGATCTCGACCGCCGGGCTGAAGATCGGCGCCAAGGTCGACGTGGTCGACAGCTACCCCGGCTGGGAGCCGGATCTCGACTCAGAGCTGTTGAAGCTTGCAGCCGAGCAGTACGAGGCGGTCAACGGCAGGCCTGCCTCCATCCAGGTGATCCACGCCGGCCTGGAGTGCGGGGTGCTGGTGTCGAAGAAACCCGACATGCAGGCGATCTCGTTCGGCCCCCTGATCACCGGTGCGCACTCGCCGAACGAGCAGGTGGACGCCGAAACGGTGGACGCCATGTGGCGGTTGCTGGTCGGCATGCTGGGGGCTCTGGTCGAGGATCCGGCGAACACCTAGCCGGCTCGGTGCGAGCGGCTCTACCGGCCGTTCTCGGAGAAGTGCTGGTAGTCCTTCGAGCCCGTCCAGTCGCCGCCCCACTCCCACCCGATCGAAGCGAAGGTCCTCACCACCGGGTCCCCGGCGACGATCATCCCGGGACGGACATCGTTCCGGTTGGTGAACGCGGCACCCGCCGGAGGGTCGATCGGACCCGAGCGGGGCAGGTAGGGGTTCTGCACCGGGTTGATGTCGATGGCCCGGCCGTAGGAGTGCTGCGACCAGACACCTGGTGCGTTCTCGACCTCCCGGCAGTTGAAGGCCGAGGTGTTGTTGGCGGCGGTCGAGCGGTCGTCGTCGGCCCCGTAGACGTCCACGAGCTGCATCTTCTCGATGGGAAAGCGCGCTTCGAGCAGCGCCTGCATCACCCTCAGGACGGCGGCAGCCTGGTCGCGGTGGACCACCAGCTCCCCGCGATGCTCACGGTCGTCGAACCCCCAGAACTCGACCGTGACCAGCCGCAGGTCCTCCACCGGTACCGGGCATCCCGGCCGCCAGGAGCTGGCCAGCCGGGATGCATCCACCGGCTCGACGGTGCCGGGAGAGCCTCCGCCGGCCAAGGTTTGGGGTCGGGGCTCCCCAGGGGATGAAGCGGGGGATGAACTGGCAGCGGGGGAGGGGTCCGGCGGAAGGGGCGACTGCGGGGAAGCTGCAGCCCGGCCGGCCTGCGACCCGGAGCCGGCCGGTCCGCCAACCGAGCAGCCGGAAAGGGTCGCCACAACCAGGACCGCCAGCACTCTGCGCAGCACGGACTAAGGTTAAACGAGTGAACCCGCTTGCGAGACTGCTGGCGCTGTTGCTTGTGCTCGCTCTGGCCGGCTGCACCGGGGGGGAACCCAATCCGGATCCGAGCACCCCCGGGTCTCTCACTCCGGACGCCGAACAAAGCCCGACCGAAGCCCCGACTACTTCTCCCTCTCCGCCCCCGCCGCCGGAGCCATCTCCCTCACCCACGGTGATAGGCGTGGACCCGGCCGGAGAGCCGAACGCTCCTGGCGTTCTGCGGATCGTCCCGGCCGGCACGACGGTGGCGACCGCACCGGGCGGCTCGGCCGCCGGCCGGCTGCGGGCCGGTGTCGTGGTGCCCTACTCGGAGGTGTCGAACGGCTGGGCGAGGATCACCACGCCGTGTGAGCTGTCGAGGTGGATGCCCTTGGATTCCGGGGAGCGGCTCGCCCGCCCGACGGTGGTGATCGACCCGGGCCACGGCGGGGACGAGGTGGGCGCGGTCGGACCCGGCGGCCTGCAGGAGAAGGAGTTGAACCTGGACGTGGCCAACCGGGCGGTGGCCATGTTGAACGCCGCAGGGATACCCACGCTGGCCACCCGCACGTCCGACTACCGGGCGTCCCTGCCCTTCCGGGTGGAGGTGGCCGACCGGTCGTCCGCAGACCTCATGATCTCGATCCACCACAACGCCGACCCGGACGGCCCGCTGCCCAAGCCGGGGTCGGAGACCTACTACCAGATTCGGTCGGCGGACTCCAAACGCCTGGCCGGGCTGATCTACGAAGAGGTGGTCAAGAGCCTTTCGACCCTGGACGTCTCGTGGGTGGGCGACACCGACGCCGGAGCCAAGTACCGCTTGAACTCGCGGGGCGGCGACTACTACGGCATCCTCAGGCGCTCCGCCGAGTCGGGTGTGACGACCGTGCTGGCCGAGCTGGCGTTTGTATCCAACCCCGCCGAGGAGGCGGTCCTGCGCCAGGACGAGATTCGCCGGCTGGAGGCCGAGGCGATCGTCCGGGGCGTTGAACGGTACCTCCGCAGCCAGGATCCGGGCACCGGGTTCACGACTCCCTACCCTCGCACCGCTCCCGCCGGTCCCGGCGGAGGCACCCGGGGGTGTGTCGACCCGGCCTAGAGCGGCCCGGCAAACAAAACGGCGCCGCCCGAAGGCGGCG
>DATABX010000012.1:0-3687 GCA_036259335.1 Actinomycetota bacterium | reverse complement strand
ATCAGCTTTTCGATCTCGCCCTCCATCAGCTTGGAGACCGGGATGCCGACCCACTTGCTGACGACCTCGGCGATGTCGGTCTCGTCGACCTCTTCCTTTAGCATCTTGTTGGTCGACTGCAGCTCGTCGAGCTTGGCGTTTGCCTCCTCCAGCGACCGGTTGAGCTCCACCAGCTTGCCGTAGCGCAGCTCGGCGGCGGTGTTGAGGTCGCCCTCGCGCTCGGCCCGCTCCGCCATGGTCCGGGTCTGGTCGATCTCCGCCTTGATCTGGCGGATCTTGTCGATCGCCTCCTTCTCCATGCCCCAATGGGCCTTGAGAGCCGTGGACTCCTCCTGCAGGCGGGCCAGCTCCTCCTCGAGCTTGTCCAGCCGGGACTTGGAGGCCGCGTCGGTCTCCTTCTTGAGGGCCGTGCGCTCGATCTCCAGCTGCTTGATCCGGCGCTCGACCACGTCGATCTCCACCGGCATCGAGTCGATCTCGATCCGCAGGCGGCTCGCCGCCTCGTCGATCAGGTCGATGGCCTTGTCCGGCAGGAACCGGGCGGTCACGTAGCGGTCGGACAGGATCGCGGCCGCCACCAGCGCGGCGTCCTGGATCCGCACCCCGTGGTGGACCTCGTACCGCTCCTTGAGTCCCCGCAGGATCGCGATGGTGTCCTCCACCGAGGGCTGGCCGACCACCACCGGCTGGAACCGCCGCTCGAGGGCCGGGTCCTTCTCGATGTGCTTGGAGTACTCGTCGAGCGTGGTCGCGCCGATCATCCGCAGCTCGCCCCGGGCGAGCATGGGCTTCAGCAGGTTGCCGGCGTCGACCGCACCCTCGGCGGCTCCGGCACCGACCACGGTGTGGAGCTCGTCCAGGAAGGTGACGATCTCGCCTTCGCTGTCGGCGATCTCCTTTAGGACCGCCTTCAGCCGCTCCTCGAACTCACCGCGGTACTTGGCCCCGGCGACCATTCCGCCGAGGTCCAGGGCGATGATCCGCTTGGACTTCAGCCCCTCGGGGACGTCGCCGTCGACGATCCGGTTGGCGATTCCCTCGACGATTGCGGTCTTGCCGACGCCGGGCTCTCCGATCAGAACCGGGTTGTTCTTGGTGCGCCGGGACAGAACCTGGATCACCCGCCGGATCTCGTCGTCCCGGCCGATCACCGGGTCCAGCTTGCCCTTGCGCGCAGCCTCGGTGAGGTCGCGGCCGAACTTCTCCAGCGCGTTGTAGGTCTCCTCGGGGTTCTGCGAGGTCACCCGCTGCGAGCCGCGGACCTCGACCAGGGCGGCCAGAATCGCGTCCCGGTCGATGTCGAACTCCTGAAACAGCGACTTGAGGCTCGGCGCGGCATCGACCAGAGCGATCAGCAGGTGCTCGGCCGACACGTAGTCGTCCTTCAGCTGCTCGGCCTCCTTGAACGCGCGGTCCAGCACCCGGCTGAGCTCGTTCGACATCCGAGCCTGGGCGCCGGAGCTGTAGACCTTGGGCATCCGGGAGAGCAGGTCGTCCACCCGGTCCTGGAGCAGCCGGGGCGTGACCCCGAGCTTTTGGACCAGCCCGAAAACCACTCCGGCCGGGTCGCTGAGCAGCGCCTTCATCAGGTGTTCGGGGGCGATGACCTGGTGGTTGCTCGCGGACGCGAGCTCCGCCGCCCTGGCCAGAGCCTCCTGTGATTTCAGTGTGAGTTTGTTCATGTCCATCGAGTTACCACCTTCTTCCCTCTTCCCGAGGGCCTTTCTTTAGATTTTGGTTGGCTTGCCTACCTGGCGATCGAAGATGCTCGCCACATCGCTCATGCGCACCAGGACGCCGCGGTTGCGGGACTGCATGCGAGCCTCCTGCAGCTTCTTATCGGCGATCGCCAGCTGCCGGTTGGCCCGCTCGAGGCGCTTGCGGAGGTCCTCCACCTGGCGCTCCAGGTCCATCACAATCCGGACCCCGGCCAGGTTGAGGCCGTGCTCCTGGGTGAGCTCTTGGATTCTCTTGAGGCGCGCCACGTCCTGTTCCGAGTAGCGCCTGCTGTTGCCTTGGGTGCGCTTGGGCTCGATGAGGCCGCGGCGTTCGTACATTCGCAGCGTCTGCGGGTGCATACCGGAAAGGTCCGCCACCACGCTGATCACGTACACGCCGCGCTCGTTCGGCTTGGACGCTCCGCGACCGCTGCTGCTATCCATCGCTGTCCTGCCCTCCTGTGATCAACTCGTCGAGCGCCGCCCGCGGAGAGGAGTTGTCCAGCTCGGCGAGCTTTTCGACGAGGTTCCTGGCTTCCCGATTCAACTTCTGCGGTACTGCGACCTGCACCGTCACCAGCAGGTCGCCCTTCTGGTTGCCGGATGGGACGCCCTTGCCCTTGACTCGGAAGGTCTTCCCCGACGAGGTGCCTGCCGGGATCTTGAGCTTCACCGGACCGCCGTTCAAGGTGGGCACCTCGATCTGGGCACCCAGCGCCGCTTCGGCGAAGGTGACCGGCAGGGCCAGCGTCAGGTCCTTGTTCTTGCGTCCGAACACCCTGTGCGGCCGGACCCGCACCTTCACGTACAGGTCGCCGGGTGGGCCGCCGTTGGGCCCGGGAGCACCCTTGCCGGCCAGCTTGATCCGGGCACCGTCGGTAACCCCCGCTGGAATCCGCGCCTTGATGGTCCTCGGAGCTCCCGAGCGCTCGGCGAGATGCAGCTCGACCTGAACTCCCTGGAGGGCCTCCTCGAACGACAGTGTCGTCTCGGTCTCCAGGTCGGTTCCCCGCATCGCCCGGCCGAAGCCGCCGGAGGTTGTTCCCCCGCCGCCGCTGCCGAACAGGTCGCCGAACAGGTCGCCGAAGCCGCCGCCGCCGAAGATGTCGTTGATGTTCTCCACCCGCACCCGGCCGCCTCCGGGGCCCCCGCCGAAACCGCCGAAGCCTCCGAAACCGGGTCCTCCGGCGCCTCCGGTACGGAAGCCGCCGGCGGCGACCATCTCACGGATGCGGTCGTACTCCTCTTTCTGCTTCGGGTCGCTCAGCACATCGTAGGCCGCGGAGACCTCCTTGAACCTCTCCTCGGCCTTGGCGTCACCCTGGTTGGCGTCGGGGTGGTGCTTTTGAGCCAGCTTGCGGTAGGCCTTTTTGATGTCGGCCGAGGAAGCGGACTTGTCGACGCCCAAAACGGCGTAGTAGTCCTTCTCGATCCACTCCTTCTGGCTCATAAAGCGTTCCTTCTCCTTAGCTACTTGCTACGACAATCAACCAATCCCGACCTAGGCTTCGACCTGGTCCGGGCCCGAGGCATTCGCGTCCTGCGTCACCTTGACCATGGCGGGCCTAAGCACCGTCCCCTTGAACAGGTAGCCGTTGCGAAGCACCTCGTCGACCACCATGTGACCCGACCCGTCGCCCTCCTGCTGGAGTACCGCTTCGTGCAGATTCGGGTCGAACGGCTGGCCCTTGGGATCGAGGATCTCCAGCCCCGCGTTCTGCAGCACCTGCTTCAGCTCGCCGTAGACCATCTCGACCCCCCGAAACATGGCGTCGAAGTCCCTGGAGCCGGAGGCCGCCGAAACCGCCATTTGAAAGTGGTCGACGACGCCCAGCAGCTGGGCCACGATGTCGGCCGAGGCCATCTCGATCAGCCGGGTCTGCTCCTTCAGCGTCCGCTTGCGGTAGTTGTCGAACTCCGCCTTCAGCCGCTGAAGGTCGTCCAGGTATCCGGCCGCCTTCTGGTTCGC
>DATABX010000011.1:0-4651 GCA_036259335.1 Actinomycetota bacterium | reverse complement strand
GCACGTCCACGAACGGCATCGCACACGACATGCCCACAGAACGCGGCTCGTAGTGGGGGTCGTCACCTTTCAACGGGTTCATCCAGATTATGGCGTGGCACAGCCGGTCGAGTCGAGTCATCGCCTGGTCCAGCACCTCGGGATCGCCCCGTTCCAGACCGTCGGAGGCGATGATGAGGATCGATCCGCGGCACATGCCCCGCCGGCCCCACTGCTTGTAGAAGTGGGCCAGCGACTCGCCGATCTTCGTGCCGCCCTCCCAGTCGAACACCGCCTTGGTCGCCTCGGTGAGCGCCTCGTCCGGGTTGCGCTTCTGCAGGGTGTCGGTAATCCGGGTGAGGCGAGTGCCGAAGCAGAACACCTCGACCTTGCCCGGGACCCGGGTGGTCGAGTAGGCGAACTGCAGGAGCGCCCGGGAGTACGTGCTCATCGACCCCGAGATGTCCAGGATGAGGATGAGCCGGCGCTGGCGGTACTTCCGCTTTCGCCAGCTGAGCTCGGTGATCTCGCCGCCGTGCCTCATGGCCTTGCGGACCGTGTCCCGAAGGTACGGCCGCCGACCCTTGTAGGCCTTCTCAGAACGGCGGGTCAGCCGTTTCGGCGGGATCAGGCGGAAGCGAGCCATCAGGGCCCGAAGCGCCGCCAGCTCCTCCGGCGTGCACTCGCCGAACGCCTTCTTGCGCAGGACCTCCAGAGTGGAGGCCATGATGCCGGAGGGCGGCTCGCCCTCCCGCTCCTGGCCGGTCTTCTCCTCCTCCATCAGCATCTCCATCAATGCTTCCGTCTCGGCGGAGGCCTGCTGCTTCATCTTCATGATCTTGTTGCCCTCGCCCCCCGGGTCCAGGAAGTACGCCTTGAAGACCCGGTTGTACATGGGGATGTCGTTGGGGCGGTGGATCATCGTGGAGCGGCCGGAGTAGTAGAGGTCTGCGAGCTCGGTGGGGTCCAGCTGCGCCGCCGCCTCGGCATAAGTGAGGATGTGCCCGGACCCGACGATCAGCCCCTCCTTGCGGAGCGCGCGGCCGAATCCGACGAGGGCGAATTCCAGTCCAGTACCAGCAGCAGGCATCTACTACTCCTTGCCTAGATGTTTCGGTTGTCTTGTTCTGTTGGCTGCCGGAGCTACTTGATGACCTCGGACATGCTCTCCCGGACCAGGTCCAGGTCGTCACGGTCCTTGACCACGGATCCAAGCGTCTCGTCGGCGGTCTTGGCGTCCAGGCTGTTTGCGCCGAGGAAGTCGAGCGCCCGAGCCCAGTCGATGGTCTCGGCGACTCCCGGCTTCTTGGCCATGTCCAGCCGGCGCATCCGCTGTACTGCGGAAGCAACCTTGCGGACCAGGCCCTCGGAAACCTCGGGGGCACGGGCCTTGACGATCTGAACCTCACGCTCGAGGGTCGGGTACTCGATCCAGTGGTACAGGCAGCGACGCTTGAGTGCGTCGTGCAGGTCACGGGTCCGGTTGGAGGTGACGATGACCAGCGGGCGGCTCTCGGCGGCGATCGTCCCCAGCTCGGGGATGGTCACCTGGAAGTCGGAGAGAACCTCCAGCAGGAACGCTTCGAACTCGTCGTCCGAGCGGTCCACCTCGTCGATCAGAAGGATGCAGCGGTTGCCGGCCTTGACCGCCTTCAGCAGAGGGCGCTCGATGAGGAAGCGCTCACCGAACAGGTCGTCCAGAGCCTTGGTGCCCTGCGCCTGCTCACTGCTCAGCGTACGGACGTACAGCAGCTGCGCCGTGTAGTCCCACTCGTAGAGGGCCTGGTTGGCGTCGATGCCCTCGTAACACTGCAGGCGGATGAGCTCGACGTTGAAAGCGGAGGCCAGCGCCTTCGAGATCTCGGTCTTTCCAACACCCGGCTCACCCTCGAGCAGCAGAGGCCTTCCCAGGGACAGCGCCAGGAAGACGGATGTCGACAGTCCGCGGTCCGCGATGTAGGCCTGACTCGCAAGGGTCTGCGTGACATCCTCGACTGAATTCAGTGCACTCAACCCAGCACCCTCCTTATTAGTTGGCGTATTGTTCGGCCAACTATCTTGTATTGGTGGCGATGTCCCCGGCAAGGGGGCCACACGGTTTCCGACGAACCGCCTCCGACAGACGGCTCACTGGGGCATTCCGGCCCCACCAGCAAAAATCTAAAGCAATTCCAATTCTATGCCCCTTGGCACCTTAGGTTGTCCCCGACCCTGGCCATTTCTATGCGCGATTCGACGTGCAGGTGGATTCGGATAAACAATCCTGGGGATTTCGGGCGATCTGCGTGGAACTTCGCGACGCGAAAGTGGTAGAACACCCTCGGCGCGTAAAGACTGCAACCCAGTATGCCTCCACGTCCAAAGGGCTGTGGGCAACTAGTAAGGGAGACACGTAGATGGTTCTTTGGATAATCGCACTGATGGTACTGATCGCCATTCCGGCGGAGATCTTCCTTCTTAACCGGATTCTCACTCCGATCACCGAGATCAAGGGTCACATCGACCAGATCCTCGTGGACGGCGTCATTCTCACCGGCCACCTCGACGGGGTTGGGGACATGCTGGCGGAGACCAAGGACGTCGTCAGCCAGGTTGCCACCGGCGCGCTGCGCTACGGCGGCGGGGTTGACAAGGTCCTCCGGGCCGTCGGCAAGTAATAAAAGGCTAAGCTTCGACTCGATTTCAAAAGTAAGTAAAGGGAGGAAGTATGTCGCTGGCAGGAATCATCGCCCTGTTGCTGATCCTGGTGTTCGTTTTCATCCTCACCTCGTATCTGCTCAGGGTCATCACCATCCTGGTGCACGTCAGCTTCACGCTGGGCACGATCATTGCCGGCGTACGAGCCATCGCCAGCCAGATTGAAACGGTCCCCGACACGGTTGCCTCGGTCAACAACGACCTGGTTCCCGTGCAGGCGGCGTCGGATGCGCTGGCGGCCCGGACCGGCGGCCGGCGGGCCATCGGAACCTGAGCCCAGCTCGAGGTTGAACCAGAGAACGGGCGCTGGATATCCAGCGCCCGTTCTTCGCGTTCCGGCACCGATTGTTGCGGGCGGGCGGGGCTTTGCCACCGGTCCCCGGACGGGCAGCCGGAGGCCGAAATTTGTCCCGATCTCAACTAGCAACCGGGGGGTTCCAAGTACTAGACTTCCGGCTGTCAGGACGTTAGGGACTTTATGTATACTGCCGTCCGGTAGGTCGGGGACCCGTAGGGCTGCAGGCCGCCAGGACAACCCAAATCGACGAAAAGATCGGGATCAACAGGTTCCGGAAGGAAGAGGGGGACGATTTTGAAGCAGCGGAGGCTCACCAAGCAGGAAAATGGTCAGGCAAGCCTCACGATCGTGCTGGTGCTTGCAGCGGTCGTAGGTATCTCCATCCTGCTCGTGCTGACCATGAACACAGCGGTCAGCATCAAAGCAAAGGCCGACACAGTCGAGTCGAACGCGGTCGTCATCAACCAGTCCGGTGACTCCATCCCGCTCCTCGTTGAGACCAACCGGATCGCCGACTCCATTCTCGTAACCGCCGCTCCCCTGGAGGGCAAGGTCAAGACCATCGAGAACCTGGCGGTGAACATCGACGAGAACGCGAAGGGCATCGACGCCACGGCGGCGACCATCGTCGGAACCGCAAACGGCATCAACGCCGAGGCAATCGACATCCTGGCGACCGCTCGATCCATCGACAACGGCGCCAAGACCATCACCGGCCAGCTGGTGGCTACGGTGAACGTCGCCAACTCCATCAAGGAGGACACCGGAGAGATCGTCCGGGAAGCCCAGCAGATCCACCGTGACGCCTGTGCGCTGCCGCAGCTCGCAGTCAACGGCGTCAACGACGGCCACTGCCCGTAACCCAACGAGTCGACAAAACCTTTAACACTTCTAAGGAGGACACTGAATGGCTCAGAATGTGACTTTCGGCGGGGCGGGCAACCCTTTCTCCACCGCCGCCCGCTGGATCAAGGTCTGGGTCGGGATTGTTGTCATAGCGTTCCTGATCGTCTGCTTCTTCCTCTTGGCGATCATCTCGGCGCTTAGGGCCATCGACAAGTCGTTGGCAGTTACCGACCCGGCAGTGACCGACATCAAGGCTTCCACCGACCCGCTTCCTGCGCACATCGAGAAGATCAACGGCTCGCTGTCGGCAATCGACACCAACCTGAAGCCCATCCCGGGCCAGGCAGACACCATCATCGGCTCGCTCACCTCGATCGACGCCCAGGTGGCAGGGGTCAACAGCTCGCTGGCCAACACCTCGAGCACGCTGATCACCGCACTCGGTGGACTGAAGACTGAAGACGACATCCTCGAGCAGGCGGACGAGATCGGCAGCGACGGAAAGGGCGTCAAGCGGATCATCGCCCAGGCCAACACCATCAACCCGATCCTGATCGACGGAGTTGGCGCCGACCTCGACGCAGTCGCAGTGCGGCACCTGAGCCGGGTTGACGGCGCAGCACGCCACGTCCAGAACATCTGCAGGTCTGCAAAGGCTCTGCTCGGCACGGGCACCTGCTCCTGATGACCTCCTCACCGAAACTCCGCGAGCTTGGGCAGGCTGGTATTGCCCTGATCATCGTCATCGCCTGGGCGCTGACTGCAGTGGTCATGCTCACCCGGACGCTGGTGTCGGCTCAGGCAATCGACCGGCGGGTGAACTCGATCACC
>DATABX010000010.1:0-2387 GCA_036259335.1 Actinomycetota bacterium | reverse complement strand
GTACCTGAAGCCGCTGCTCCAGCGAATCGAGAAGGGCGAGATCGACCCCAGCTTCATCATCACCCACACCATGGGGCTCGACGAGACACCGAAGGGCTACGACATCTTCAAGCACAAGCAGGACGACTGCATGAAGGTCGTACTCAAGCCCAGCCTCAACTAGCGGTGGGCGAGCCGCTGGAGGTTGGGGCCCCCGGAGATGTGAAGTTCGATACCGGCGAGCTGCTGTTCGTCGGCAACGCGACAGTGCTGGTCCGCTACGCCGGGTTCACGTTCCTCACCGACCCGAACTTCCTGCACCAGGGGGAGCATGCCAAGCTGGGGTACGGCCTGAGGTCGAAGCGGCTGATGGAGCCGGCGATGACGATCGCCGACCTGCCGCCGCTCGATTTCGTCGTGCTCTCACACCACCACGGCGACCACTTCGACGAGGTCGCGGCCGCCGAGCTGGACAAAGACGTCCCCATCCTCACCAACGAGCACGCCGCCCGGAAGCTGAAGCGTCAGGGATTCACGCGGCCGATCTCGCTGGAGACCTGGGAGTCGCAGTGGGTGCACGGGCCGGGGGCGAGGCTGCGGGTGACCTCGATGCCGGGCAAGCATGCGCCCCAACCGCTGCAGTCGTTGCTTCCGCCGGTGATGGGCAGCATGCTCGACTTCTTCCGCGAGGACCGGCTGCAGTTCCGGATGTACATCACCGGCGACACGCTGCTCCACGACCGGCTTCACCAGATCCCCCGGCGCTACCCGGACATCGACCTGGCGCTGATCCACCTGGGTGGAACCCGGATTCTGGGGATCCTGCTGACGATGGACGCCGAGCAGGGGGTGAAGGTACTGCAGATCGTGTCCCCGAAGACCGCGGTGCCGATCCACTACAACGACTACACGGTGATGAAGGACCCGCTGAGCGCCTTCGAGCTGAAGGCGGAGGAAGCGAACATGGACACCGAGGTGCGGTTCGTCTCGCACGGCGAGAGACTCGAGTTCGCCTCGGAGCGTGCCTCGAAGCTGAGCCCGGACCGGGGTTAGCTACCGCCGGGGACCTCGGCCCGGGCCATCCATATTGGCGCCCCCCAGGAACGAGCTCATTACCTGGTTGGCGAAGCCCATGCCCCAGTTGGTCCACGCCACCGGGTCGGTCATTCTTCCGGGGGGCGGTGGGGCTGCGCTCGGCGGTGCCGCCGGCGCCTTGCCGGGCTGAGGGACCGGCGGGTTGATCGCCTGCTGCAGGCCGAGCGAGCTGTTGATCAGGCCGGCGGTCAGGTTGGTCACGCTGTCCACGATCGACTGGCTCATGCCGAAGGCCCGGCTGGCCGACGACTCGGCCGTGTGGGCCGCCTTGCGGGCGGCGTCGATCGCTGCCTGTGCCTGGGGGCTCAACTCCGGACGGCCGTCGGTTGCCCTTTGAGCCAGCGCCGCCGCCTGGGTGGCGTGGCCCACGCCGGCCTGGCCGACCGACGCCGCCTGGTCGGCACACGCCTTGACGTTGCCGCCGATGCTCCGGGCCTGGTTGACCACGGCCTGTGCCTGGGCCTGGCTGGTGGCGGCCAGGATGCCGTCGACCATCGCCGAAACCTGTCCCATGGCGTCCTCGATGCACCGGGCGGAGGTGGCGGCCGCTTCCTGGGCCGCCTTCTGGGCCTGCTCGGCGGCCTGGATCGACTGCTCGGCGGCGGCGAGTGCCGCCCGCTGGACCGCCAGATCGCTCTCGGTCACCGCGACGCCGCCCGGCGGGAGCGGGTCGTCGACCTCCACCTGGTTTACGGCCGGGTCGGGTTCGGGGACGGTGATCCCGACGGTTGCCGCCGCCGACGAAACCGCCGACTGTATTGGGTCGGGCAGCACGCCGGCCGCCGCCAGCCCACCGGTCGCGGTGACCAGGAACATCGACAGCGCCACGACCCATACCGCGGTGGACCCGGACAGCCGGACGAAGCCGATCAGCCGGAACCCCGACGCCAGCTGACGCAGCGGCGCCAGCACCGGGTCCAGCCCGGCTCCTGCGCCTGCGGCACCCGGGCGCGACCGGTTCTGGTTGGCCTGCAGGATGGCGCTCAGGTGCCGGGACTCGGTCGCCGGAGGGACCGGCCGGACGTAGGCGGCGTTCAGCTCCCGCTTCATGCGCGCCAGCTCGGCAGCCTCCGGGCTGGCCGGCCCGGACCGGCCTGAAAGGATCTTGTCGAAGTCGCCGTCGCTGATATGCACGTAATTCACCCTATGGCCGGTAAACGGTTGGGCTGATCGATTTGATACCCCTGGGCCGGAACGTCCCGTTTGATCGCGCCGAGGCCCCGTCTCTGCAGGGCTTTGACCGCCGACAGCGGCTTGCCGACGACCTTCGACACCTCCTGTAGTGTCAGCCCGCCGATCATCCTGAGGTAGAG
>DATABX010000009.1:0-1699 GCA_036259335.1 Actinomycetota bacterium | reverse complement strand
GCTTGCAGATGACAGTGTTTCCGGCCGCCAGGTTCGCCGCTATCTGAGCGCATGCGATGGCTACCGGGTCGTTCCACGGCAGGCACAGGACTGCCACGCCGCGGGGGACAAACACCATGACATCGGTTGAGTTCCAGTTTCCCTGGAGGCTCCTGCCCCGGTGGAGCGGCCCGAGCTCGGCGTACTGCTCTACCGCCCCGATACCTGCCTCGACGCCTCCACGGGAGTCGGCGAGGGGTTTGCCCCCCTCACGGGTTTGCAGAAGGGCGATCTCCTCGATGGCTAGATGAAGCCTGCGAGCGCCGGCTTTGAGCAAGCTCGCCCGTTCACCGGCGGCCATGCGGGACCAGCCCTCGAAGGCCGTCCGGGAGGTCGCGACCAGATCCGAAGGGCTGCTCACCGGTAGTGAGCCGATCTGCTCGCCGGTTGCCGGATCGAATACGTCCAGGTCAGTCATGGATCAGCACTTCCCCGTTCGTATCCTCCGGCAAACGTCGCCCTCGAAACGCCGGAAGTTTCACCGGGGTGCCGCCGGGTATCAACGCAGCCGAACCGCCCGACAATCTTTGCACCTCAGGAGGACAAGATGGCAACCGAAGACGACGCAGACGACCTGGCCACGCCAGACGGACCCGACGCCGCCGGCGCCATCGTCCCTCCAAGAAACCCCGACGGCACGCCGGGCCGCCCCGCCCGGGAGCCGGAGGACGAGGCGGGGGTGACCGACGTCGCAGCGGACGCCATCAACACCGACACCGAAGCCGGCGAAGAGGTTCCTCAGCCCTAAAGCGCTGCCTACCCGCCGGCCATCGCAGGAGTGAGGTTCGGAAGCACCTCACGCTCGTAGAACTTGAAGAAAGAGCCCTGGTCCGGACCGACCTGGTGAACGTAGACGTGCGTGTACCCGGCGTCGGCATACTCCCGAATGGCCCGGATGTGGGTTTCGGGATCTGGCCCGCACGGGATCTTCTCCGCGATGGCGTCCTGGTCCACCCAGCTCGTCGCCTGCTCGAAGTGGGCCGGCGTCGGCAGCTCCTGCATCAGCTCACCGGCCAAAGCGGCGTTGGGCCACCACTTGAGCGCGGTAGCCCTGGCTTCCGACTCCGACTCGGCGTAGCAGACGGTGGCCTGTCCATACTTCGGCTTGCCCCTGCCGCCGGCCTCGTCGAAGACCTCCAGAACGGGACCGGGTCCGACACCGATCATCCCGTCACCGATTTTGCCGGCGAGCCTGCCGGCCTTCTCCCCTGCCGCTGCTACATAAATCGGGGTCGGCTCCTCCGGCAGGGTGTAGATCCGGGCGTTCTCCACCGTGTAGTGGCGGCCCCGATGGCTCTGGCTGCCGCCCTCCCACAGCAGACGGATGACCTCGACTGCCTCCTGGAGCATCTCCAGCCGCACATCGGCTTCCGGCCAGCGCGCCGCCGTGATGTGCTCGTTCAGGTTCTCGCCGCTTCCGACGCCGAGAAAGAACCGGCCCGGCATCATGCTGGCCGACGTCGCCGCCGCCTGGGCGATGATCGCCGGGTGGATACGGATCGTCGGACAGGTGACACCGGTCCCCAGCCGCAGGGTGCTCGTCGCGCGGGCAATTCCGCCTATTACCGACCACACGAACGGCGCCTGGCCCTGCGTGTGAGTCCAGGGGTGGCCCTTGAAGAATGTGCTCAAGGCGCGGGGCGTGGCGACGACGGTCGGG
>DATABX010000008.1:0-7617 GCA_036259335.1 Actinomycetota bacterium | reverse complement strand
CGGGCTCGGGTGGCCGTAGGTGTTTGGTCCCACCGAGACCGCCACCCACTCCGGGTCGACGGCTTCGACGAACTCCGGCAACAGCCGCCCCGAGCCGTGGTGGGGCGCCTTCATGACGGTGCAGTCGACCCGGCCGGCGTGACGGTCCAGCAGATCCTGCTGTCCGGCGTCCTCGATGTCGCCGGTGAACAGCACGCACTGGCCCGCCCAGTTCACCCGCAGGACGACCGAGGCGTCGTTCAGGCCGGGACCTTCCGCGCCGGCCCGCTCGGTTACCGACAGGGCGGCTGCCTCCCGAAGGTCCGGGGTGGGTCCGAGAACCTCGACGGTCAGGTCGCCCAGGCGAATCGACTCCCCGTCCATCGCCGCCTCCACCGGGTGCTCTGCGGTCAGCGTCGGCAGCAGGGGCGCCGGCACGCCGGGATGCAAAGCTAGGCCGACCTCGAACCGGCGCAGCACCTGCTGCAAGCCGATCACGTGGTCGGCATGCAGGTGCGATGCCACGACGAGGTCGACCCGTTCGAAACCCCGGCGTCTGAGAGTCGCGGCGACCAGGTCGGGATCCCGGCCGCCGTCGACGAGGAGCCGGGCGCCGGCCGGGCTTTCGACCAGGGCCGCGTCGCCCTCGCCGACGTCGAAGAAGGTCACCCGCAGGCCGGCCGGCGTGGAGGAGCCCAGCGCCGGGACCAGCGTGGCGCCGACGAGGACAACCGATCCGGCGACCGCCGGCCACCTCGCCCAGCGGCTCCGCCCGGCGAGCACCAGCCAGACCGCGGCAATCACCAGGTAGGCGGCAATCGCCTCCGAGACCTTGAAGTTGGGGACCGACATCTGGGACGCCGGCGACCGGCCGAAGGTCTTGGCAATCCACTGCAGCGCCAAGACGAGGAACCCGGCCAGCTTGAGGAACGGCCAGGCAGCCACCGGGGAGACGAGGGAAGCCACTCCGCCGGCCAGACCGAGGATCGTGATCGGCGCCACCAGGGCGAACGCCACCAGGTTGGCGGTGACTGCAGCGATCGATATCCGGCCGAAGTGCAGTGCGATCAGCGGAAACACCGCCACCTGGGCGGCGATGCCGATGGCTACCGGCTCGGCCACCGCTCTGGGCAGCGCAACCAGGCGGTCGATCAGCGGGGGCCGGAGCCACAGGATACCTGCGGTCGCCAGAAAAGAGAGCTGAAAACCGACCGACCACAACATCATCGGGTCGAACGCCAGAAGTCCGATGAACGCCAGCATCAGGGCGTGGGCCGGGTTGGAGAGTCGGCCGAACAAAAAGGCGGCCAGGGCAACCGACGCCATGACCGCCGCCCTGAGCACCGAGGGCTCCCAGCGGGTGACGACCGTGAAGACCACCACCGCGACGAGCCCGGCAACCACCGTCAGCCGGCGCGGCGCCCGCAGCAGCGCCAGCAGAAATGCGAGAGCCGCCAGAACCATCGCCAGGTTGGCTCCGGAGACTGCGGTCAGGTGGGAGAGACCCGAGGCACGAAAGTCGTCCTCCACCCGCTCGCTGATCCCCCGCTCGTCGCCGATCACCAGCGCCTGGAGCAAAGCGCTCTGGTCGGATGCCAGCCACCTGCCGGAGGTACTCCGCATCCGTTGCCGGAAGTGGTTCGATGCCGCCAGCAGCGGGTTGCCCGTGGTGGCGATCACCTCCACCGGACCAACGGCCCGAGCGGTGGCGGCGACACCCCGGCGGGAAAGGCGGGCATCGAACGGATCGTTCGGATCCAGCTTGGCAACCTTGACCTCGACGGCAACCCGGTCGCCGAGCTCGACCGCAGGCGGTTTGCCGAACGACCTCACGAGCATCCGGCCGGTTGCCTGGGAGCCGCCATGGGATACCGACCTGAGCGTGTAACTCCAGCCTCGCCCGACCGGCTCGGGATCGCTGGCCACCCGCCCCTGCAGGGTCACGACCCGCCCGTCCAGCCGGGGCAGACCCGAGCTTTCCAGGACGGCCGCCCGCACGCCCAGGTCGGCACAGCCCACCGCCGCCGAGCCGGCGAGCAGCAGGAGGGCGGTCGAAGCACCGACCCGGGGCAGCAGGTCGCCCGGCCCCGGATCCGGTTGGCGGCGATGGATCGCCCAGGCACCCAGGAGGCACAGAACGCCGGCCAACCCCAGCACCACGGCCGCTGGTGCCCCCGGTCGCCAGAGATCTCCGGCGACGACCCCGGCGACGAAGCTCAGTCCGAGCCAGAAGATCCGCGGCGGCGGAGCTACACCGTGATCTGGTCCTTCACCGACTCGTACTTCTTCGGGCCGAATCCGCTCACCTCCAAAAGCTGACGGGGGGAGGTGAACCGGCCCTTGGTCTGCCGGTGGGTGAGAATCCGCTGGGCCAGGACCGGCCCCACTCCGGGAAGTTCCTCGAGCTGGGCCTGGGTGGCGTGGTTGAGGTTCACTTTCGCCGGTGCGCCGGCCGCCGCTGCCGCCGCGCCGTCCCCGGCCTCCGGCGCCGCCTCACCGGGCTTGGGAACGGTGATCTTCTGCCCGTCGGCCACCACCGCCGCCAGGTTGAGGGCGTTGGCGTCCGCCTCCCCCAGCGCGCCGCCGGCTGCGCCTATGGCGTCCTGAACCCGGCTGCCCGCGGGAAGCTCGTACACTCCGGGGGCGGTGACCTGGCCGGAGACGTGCACCACCACCTGCCCCGCAGGGGACGGCGACGCCTCGGCCTGCTGGGGAGTGGCGGCCACCCGCTCGACCGGCGGCGCCGGCGGGTCGGAGCTGCGGACGATCACCACCAGGCCGGCCCCGACCACCGCGATGCCGAGTAGCACGATCAGGGCGATCTCGGACCGGGAGGCGCGCGCGGCATCCGAGATGCGCTGGAGAACACCCGCTTCCTGCACCCGTCCTCCCGAAAGTCCTAAGGAGACTTCGCCTTGGCTGACTACCGTTCCGGGGAAGTGCGGGGAAGTTCTATTTGTAAACCGTCATCGGTGGCTTGGCAACATTGGGAAATCCAAGCCGTACCCTAGACGCCGGCGGTGACATTTCCGATCGAGCCCGGGGCCGACCAATCGATCCGCCGGGTGACGCACATGATCGTTCCGAGGATCGCGAACAGGCCCACCGACCCCATCAGCAGGGCGTAGTCCTCGTTGCGCAGCAGGACGAACAGGTAGCCGTAGAGGCCGGCGACCGCTCCCGCCACGGTCCCCGCCCGCTTGCGCTCGTGGAAAATCACCCAGCTGTAACCGGCGACCATTCCGACAACCGCCAGGCTGGCGACCGCGTAGGCCGGCGCGAAGCCCAGGTGCTCGGACAGCGACAGCTCCAACAGGTAGAACAGGCACAGAGCGGCCCCCAGCAGCAGGTACTGGATCGGGTGGACACGCACCCGGCCGAGGACCTCGATCAGCCACACCAGCGCAAAAGTCAGCAGGAGGAACAGGCCGGCGTACTTCAGGCTCCGTTCGGCCATGGAGTAGGTGTCCACCGGCTCCACCAGCTCGACCCCGAACAGCGACGTCTCTATGGCCGGCCGCATGCTGCTGCCCTCCACCCACGCCTGAGGAAAGTTCCGGCCGAGGAACGGAATCGTCCAGCTGGCCTCGAAACCGCTGCTGTTCACGGTCCGCTCGGTCGGCAGCCAGTTGCCCTGAAAGCTGGGGCTGGCGGCGTCGGACTTCAGGTTGACGATGCTGGTTTCGGCGAAGGGAGCCACCGACAGCATCTCGCTGCCGTTCAACGTCAGGGGAAAGGAGAACCGGTAGCCGCCGGATGCGGGGCCGGCACCGACCGCGGCCTGGATGCCGCTCTCGAACTCCGGGAAGCTTCCGGTCCCGGGCAGGAATGCGGTCTGCTGGCCGTTCCACTGGACGGACGTCTGCTGCTGGATGGCCCGCACATCGGAGATCGCCACCACCAGATGAGCCCGCTCCCAGTGGGCGTCCGCCGGGTCGACTCCCAGCGACGACAGGTCGGGCTCGCCGAACTCTCCCTCCACCTTCAGGTCGAGCGAGTAGACGGGGACCGAGAAGATGCCCCGGCGGCGCACCTGCGAGTCGATGGTCCCGGTGGCCTCCATCCGGCGGGGCAGGAAAACCGCGTTGCCCGGTCTTTCGGAGACGACCGGCTCGCCGGTGGCCGAGGTGGTGGTCACCCGCGAGGTGTACGGCACGACCAGCGCCGGACCCACCAGCGCCTGCCGGTTTCCCCACTTGGACGCCACCTCCTCGACCGCCCCGGCAGCCCTGCCCTGACGTTCGGACACCAACTCCCCGATCCGCACCACCGGCAGGAGGAGCAGCAGCGCCAGGAACCCCACTCCCAGCAGGCGCACGGTGCGGGAGTTCGTCATCGGGGAGGTCCAGCGAATCCGCGGCTCTTCGTCCATGTTCCGGGTCCTTTCGTCGGCGGCGACGCCGGCAATCCGGCAGCGGTCCGCGACTAAAGGCTACGGAACCGAAATCCAGGAACTACGGGGGAGATGTCAAGGAAGTGTGGATTCCCCCGGGACGCTACGGGATGTCCAGCGCGTTCATGATGCGAGCGAACAGGCCCGGGTTGGCGCCGGAGACCTTCATGTGGCCCAGCTCGATGGTCTCGGGGACCGTGAGGATCTTGACCAGCGTCAGGAAGAAGTGGGTCGGCTCGGCCTCCACAACGCAGTCGACCGGCGCGGTGTCGCCGGGCAGGACGGCTAGCTCGCCGTTCTCCATGCGGAACACCGCCTGGAAGTCGCCGACTACCATCTGGGCCGAACCCGACACTCCCTGACTCGCACTCGGGTTCACGAAGGACGGGAAGGCGTGGATCACCAGCGGCCAGATCATCTCCAGGTGGCTCGCCCTGAACGGGAAGTCCTCCACCAGTCCGGAAGCGATCGCGCACCCGTGCATCAGGTTGTGGATCAAAAAGTACGAGGTGAGCGTCGACAGCGGCATCGTCCCAAGGGGCGAGGGGCACTCCTGGTGAATCGAGCCGGCGTCGACCGCCCGTTGGAAGTTCTCGATACCCATCCGGAGATGCTCTGCGAGGGCGGTGCCGTCCCGCTCGGGGAAGCCGATTAGGGCGATGTCGTTCGCTTCGGCCAGACCCTGCTGCGTGCCGTCTCCGTGTGGGTACTCCAGGCCCATGGCGAACATGCCGAACCCGATGTTGGCAAAGGCGATGTGCGCTCCCTGCTCGCCCACCGTCCACTCCGAGCGGGGAACCGGGATATCGGTGGTCTCGAGGCCGTCCAGCATGTCGGCGACCTTCAGAACCACCTCCCGGGCGGCTCCGGCGGTACGGTCGACATCGGCAGGGGTGGGCGTGGGGTGGGGTGCGCTGTCTGAGTCGTTCGTAAGTCCTGGAAACGGATTCACTGGACCTCCTGGAGTAGGGCATGGGGAGCATGCCGGTACGGAACCAGATAATCGTGTACCTTCTAATTTAGAATGTCAAACCCGCAGATCAACCCGACCGCCGCCTCCCTTCTCGGATTCCTCCACACCGGCCCGATGACCGGTTGGGAGCTCGACGCCGCGGTCGAGGGCTCGATCGCCAACTTCTGGAACGTCACCCGCAGCCAGGTGTACCGGGAGCTGCGCACGCTCGCCGAGCTGGGTTACGTCGAGGCCAAAGACACCGGCCCCCGGGACCGCCAGCCGTTTGCGATCACCGAGTCGGGCCGGGCTGCGTTCGCCGACTGGATCGTCCGGGACCCGGGACCGCCGATAGTCCGCATGCCGTTGCTGTTGACCGTGTTCTTCGGCCGTCACCTGCCGGAGGCCCGGCTTTCCGAGATCGTCGAGAAGGAGATCGACGCCGGCGACGAGGCACTGCGCAAGTTCGAAACGCTGCACGATCAGTACGACGACGATCCCTTCGTCGCCCGGGTGCTGCAGTTCGGCATCGAGTACCAGAAAACGCTGCTCGCCTGGCTGAGAAGCCTGCAAGCCGAGCCGGCGGCGAACCCCGGGGAAGCGGAGCTGGTCGCCGACTAGACACCCGGGGCGCGGGCAATAGTATGCACGCCTCAACTGCCAGGAGCCCCGTGAAGAATAAGGAACGCAAGTGGATCGAGTGGATGGCGCGCTTCGGCCTGGCCGGGCGCGGGTTTGTCTACCTGCTGGTCGCCTTCATCGCCATCCAGGTTCCCTTCGGTAAGCCCACCTCGGCCGACAAGGAGGGCGCCCTCGCCAGCTTGTCGTCACGGCCGTGGGGAAAGCCGATCCTGCTTGCGATTGCCATCGGTTTCGCCGGGTATGCGGTATGGAGGCTGGTCGAGGCGCTCCTTGATCCCGAGGGCAAATCACGCAAGTCATCGGGCAAGTGGAAGAGAGTCGGGTACCTGTTCCGGGGAGGCCTCTACACGGTGTTCGCCTACAACGCCCTTCGAATCGCGATCACGGCGCAGTCCGAGGGCTCCACGCAAAAGGCGCAGGAGGCCACCGCCGGCGTGCTGGGCCTGCCGTTGGGCAAGTGGGTCGTGGTGGGCTTCGGGGTCGCGCTGGTGGTTGCCGGTGCCTACAACGCCTTTCGGTTCGTGAGCGGCAGGTACCGCAACGACATGAAGGAGGATGAGATGTCGCCCGCTCAGCGCAAGGCACTGGTGCCGATTGCGGCCATCGGGCTGGGGGCGCGGGCCGTATGTTTCATGTTGATCGGGGGGTTTTTCATCAACTCCGGCCTGACCTTCAACCCGGCTAAGGCGATCGGGCTGGATGGGGCTCTGCGCAAGATCGCCGCATCTCCCGGGGGGCCGCTGCTGTTGTCGGCGGTGGCCGGCGGGCTGGCGGCCTTCGGTCTGTTCTCGCTCGCACAGGCGCGCTACCGGGAGGTCATGAACTCTTGAGGGGTTCGATGTCGGCCAACAGGTACCGATGACCTGGAGCCTGGCGGCGTGGCTGGCGGCGGTTGGGCTGGTCCTATACGGCCTTCACCGGGCCGCGCTGTGGATGGAGCGTCGCGGGTGGATCTACTACCGGGACCAGCGCGCCAGCACCTCCAGCGCATCCAACGCGTTTATGCAGGTGCAGGCGATTTTCGAGCCGCGCGCGGAACACGTCGTCGAGGCTCGACGCTCGGACGACGTGCGCGCTGCGGAGGACGCCGGTGCCGGCGGCCCTCCGCAGGAGGATCGATCAACCAGCCCGGCTACTCTCCTGGAGGCGGAGTCTGGGGAAGCGGCTCCTCGGGCGTGAGACTCACGTTGTCCGCGATCATTGCTGTCTCGGACTCCTGAACCGGCATCTTGCCCTGGCCCCGCTTCTGGACCATCTCTTCCGGATCGTTCTTGATCGGGGCGACCTCTCCGCTGAACGCGGCCGAGGTGCTGATCGGGGTGTCCGGAACGTCCTGCGGGTCCGGCATCTCCGGCATCTCCTGGATGTCCTCACTGCTGATTACGTCGCCCATTTTTACCCTCCCTCTGTTCGGTTGCCCGTTCATCTTCTATTCGAGCTATACCCGCCGCATCGGTTGAAAAAACCGCCCGGCGGAGTGTCCGCGATACGCTCGACGAAATGAACCCACCGGACCGACAAGGGCGTTCAACCACCGCCTCACCGCTTCGATGGGCGGTGCTGCTCAGCATCGCTGCCGGCCTGATGCACGGCCTGAACGTGCAAGAGCACCTTGCCGAGTGGTGGGGATACGGATTCTTCTTCCTGTTCG
>DATABX010000007.1:0-6029 GCA_036259335.1 Actinomycetota bacterium | reverse complement strand
GTTGGTGACGCCGCCGACGATCAAAACGGTCTGGAAGCTGATCGTGAAGGTCAGGCCGGCCGCCAGAAGGCGGGAGAAGTCGTCCCGGCAGCGGGTGGCCAGGCCGAACCCGCGGGCGGCGAACAGGGCGTAGATGGTGAGCACCGCGGCGCCTCCCACCAGACCCAGCTCCTCGCCGAGGCTGGAGAAGATGAAGTCGGTGTGGACGCTGAACCGGATCAGGTCCGGGCGGCCCAGGCCCAGGCCGGTCCCCCAGGCGCCGCCGGTGGCGAACGCGAACAGCGACTGAACCACCTGGTAGCCGCGATCGTTGATGTACTCGAACGGGTCCTGCCATACCTGCAGGCGCGCCTGGACGTGGCTGAACAGCTGGGTGGCGACGAAGGCGCCGAGGATGAACATCAGGATCCCGGCGATCAGGTAGATCGGCCGTCCCGTGGCCATCCACAGCATGGCGACGAAGATGGCGAAGAACAGCAGGGACGACCCGAGGTCCTTCTGGTTGATCATCACCAGCAGCGAGACCGCCCACGCGGCCAGGACCGGCCCGAAATGCCGGGGGGCCGGAAGTCCGAGCGGGCCGATCCTGCGGGTGGTCACCGCGAGAAGCTCCCGGCGCTCGGACAGGTACCCGGCGAAGAACAGGACCAGCGCGATCTTTCCGAGCTCCGAGGGCTGGAAGTTCAGCGGGCCCAGGCGGATCCAGAGGCGGGCGCCGTTGATCTCCCGCCCGATGAGCGGCAGCATCGGCAACAGCAGCAGCGCCACCCCGGCGAAGGCGAAGGTGTAGCGGTAGCGGGCCAGCGCCCGGACGTCCTTGACGAACCACAGCACGCCGATGAAGGCGGCTATCGCCACCACCAGCCACCGGGTCTGCGCCGCCGCCAGGCCGGGGTTGTCGGTCGGGATCTCCAGCCGGTAGATCAGCACGAATCCGATGGCGTTCAACATCAGGCCGATCGGCAGCAGCAGGCCGTCGGCCTGGGGCGCCAGCTTGCGGACCGAGAAGTGGGCGGCGGCGTAGATCGCGCCGTAGATGATGCCGTAGACCAGCACGCCGGCCGGCACTGCCGGGCTGCGGGCGAGCGAGGCCAGCCAGTAACCCCCGATGGCGATGACCAGGCTGATCAACATCAGCGAAGCCTCGGTGTTTCGCCGGGCGGGTCCGGTGGTGATCATGCGCACCTCCTTCGGCGGTCCTGCAAAAAACGCTCGTGCATCAGGCCGGCGGGTTCTCGGCCGGGGGCGGAGCCGGGGCGGGCTCGCCCGGGGGCGGGGGAGTGGGAGACGGCTCCGGCTCCACCTGCTCGTCGGACAGCTTCTCCAGGTCGGAAACTATCGCGCCGGCGTCGCTCCGGCTGTTGGCGCGGATGCCTTCCTCCAGCCGGCCCTGGTAGAGCTCGGGCAGGGTTTCGGCGCGGAGCTCGGTGCGGCTGCGCAGCTCGCCCAGCTCGACGCCGGCCAGGGAGCCCGGAACCCCGTTGAAGACGGCAACCCGTCCCCCGTCGACCCCGACGTACCAGGAGCCTTTGATCGACATGCGGGCCAGGAAAACGCCGGCGCCGATTACCACCACCAGCAGTCCGACCCACACCACCACCCGGCCCGGCCCCTTGTTCCGGTGCGACGAGCTGCTCGAGGTGGAGCGCATCGCAGGGGGCGGAGGCGCCGGCTTGGGGGGAGGAGGGGCCGCCACCGGGGCGCGGGTCGCCGCCGGGCCCGGCCCGAGCGGGCCGGTGTCCACCCGCTGGCGGGACGATGCCGCCGCCACGGTGTTGCGGGTGGTCAACGCCTCGCCGGATGGGCGGTCCCGGGGGAAGTCGACGACCACGGTGGTGACGTTGTCGTTGCCGCCGGCGTGGACCGCTTCCTCACAGAGCCGCTCGGCGGCTCGCTGGGGGCTGGATTCCTGCTCGAGCACACTTTGGATCAGGTCGTCGTCGATCATCCCGAACAGCCCGTCGCTGCACAGCAGCACCCGGTCGCCGGGCGCCATGTCCAGGACGTGGACGTCTACCTCGACCTCGGGGTCGACGCCGAGCGCCCGCTCCAGGTAGGAGCGCTGAGGGTGCCGGTCGGCGTCCTCGGGCATGATCCGTCCCTGCTGGACCAGGCGGTTGACGACCGTGTGGTCCTGGGTCAGCCGGCTGAGCTGGCCGTCGCGCAGCAGGTAGGCGCGGGAGTCGCCGACGTGAGCGATCTGGGCCGACGAGTCGTCTGCCCACATTGCGGTCAGCGTGGTCCCCATGCCGGTCAGGTCCGGGTCGTTGGCCGCCTTTTGGAAGATCGCCCGGTTGGCGTTGTGGACCGCGTCGGAGATCGAGTCGGACTTGCGCAGCTCCTCCTCCAGCACCCTCACCGCCAGAGCCGACGCCACGTCGCCCGAGGCGTGCCCTCCCATGCCGTCGGCCACCGCGAACAGCGGAGGCTCGACCAGCTTGGAGTCCTCGTTGACCTGGCGAACCAGGCCGATCTCCGAGCACGCGCCCCAGCGGAACTTGCTGCTCACCGGCGGAACTCCATCTCGGTCTTGCCGATGCGGGCGGTGTCGCCCCGGTTGACCTGCACCGGCGCGGTCACCTTCTTTCGGTTCAGGTACGTGCCGTTGGTCGACCCCATGTCCTCGATGTAGACCGCGTCCTGTCGGCGGAACACCCGGGCATGGATCTGGCTGGCGTAGGAGTCGCCGATCACCACGTGGCACTTGTCGGCCCGGCCGATGATCAGCTCGTCGCCGATGTCGAACATCCGCGGCTTGCTGCCCGGCGCGGTCACCGCCATCTTCTCCGGGGCGCGGCCGGCCGGCCGGGGAACCGGCGCCACACCGCCCACCGGCGGGGCCATCGGCCTCGAGGCGCGCGGCCCCGAGATCTCCAGGAACATGGCCTTAACGGCCCGGGCCAGAAAGAGAAATATCAGGAACAGAAAGAAATACTTGAGGATGTCAAGGACGGCTTCGGGCATCGCTTACGTTATCCCCGAACCGGCCTGGCGATACTCCAACTCGGTGGCACCGATCTTGATCCGATCACCCGGGTTCAGCCGCCGCTCCTTGATCACCATGTCGTTGACCAGCGTGCCGTTGGTCGAGTCGAGATCGGTCAGCCACCACTCGTCGCCCCTCAGAGAGAGCCGGGCGTGGGCCCGCGAGGCGTTGGGATCGTCGACCACGATGCCGTTGGAGGAGGAGCGGCCGAGCGTGACCTCGTCGGAGTCCAGGCGCCAGGACTTGTCCGACCCGAGTTGCACCAGGATGTCGGGCTCGGGAGCGTAGCCGCTCGACGGGTCGGCGGCCATATGGATCCCCTCGACCTCGAACCGGCCGTGGGGCATCTGCTCGTCCTCGACGAACTTGACGTCGACCGGGCCGGGGAGCCGCCAGCGGCGCTGGCCGGCGTTGTTCTTGAGCAGCGTGGCGAACTCGGTCCGCAGGGTGGGGACCAGGCCCTCGAAGCGGCTGAAGTCGTCGGGAGACAGCGAAATGGTGTAGTCGTTGGGGACGTAGACCGCTCCGACGCTGACGCTCTTGCCCGCCTCCATCTCCCGGAGGAGTCTGCGGCCCAACTCGGAGGGCTCCACGTCGGACCGAAACGCCTTGGAGAAGACGCCCTCGACCATCCGCTCGAGTCGCTTCTCGAAATCGTCAACCAGGCCCACAGATAAGTCCTCTCGAGTCCGTACGGCTGATCAACCAATATAGTGGCGGTCGCGGGTCCAGCAGGCTGAAGCAGTTGTTCAACCGTGGCCACGCTAAACTAAAGCATCACCAAGGGCGAATGGCGGAATGGTAGACGCGCTGGCTTCAGGTGCCAGTGAGCGCAAGCTCGTGGAGGTTCAAATCCTCTTTCGCCCACAGAAGCAACCGCGGCTGAGCGATGCGGGAGGGGTTGGCCCGGCAAACGTTCGGGCAACAATCCTTCCCGGCAGCCACTCTCACCCGTATCCTTATAGGCCCGACCTAGGAGTCTGCGTGGATCAGCAAACGCTCATAGCTGCCATCGCGGGAGCGGTGGCGCTGCTGGCGCTGGGTGTCGCCGCCACGGCGAACAACCGGCTCACGCACCTGAGGCGTTCCATGGCGATCCTGCAGGGCAAGAACGACGCAAAGACCCTTTTGGAGGTCATCTCCGACAACGTGCAGCGGGTCGAGGGGTTCGAGAAGGTTCTGCGCACCCAGGCCAAGCGCCAGGAGGAGCTATTCGCGCTGCTCGGGCGGTCTGCCAGGAACCTAGGGGTCGTGCGTTACGACGCCTTCGACGACATGGGAGGCAAGATGTCGTTCTCGGCTGCGCTGCTCGACGACCACGGCAACGGCCTGGTGATCACCTCGATCAACGCCCGTGCCGAGTCCCGGGCCTACGCCAAGCCGATCAAGGCCGGAGGCTCGGAGCACAATCTTTCTGCCGAGGAGCAGCGAGCAATCGCCAACGCCCTCGGGACCCAGCAGAAGGTCAAGCGATAGCGATAGACCTGCGCCTCGTGCGCGCCGACCCCAACCGGGTCGCCTCATCGATGAGGCAGCGGGGCGCCGACATCGACATCGAGGCGCTCGCCGAGATGGACCGGCGGCACCGCCGGATGGTCACCGACGTCGAGAACCTGAGAGCCGAGTTGAATCGCGCTCAGAAACAGATCGGCAAGCTGCCCGCCGACCAGCGCCAGGAGGCGATCGCCCGCAACAAGCAGCGGGGAGTCGAGCTCAAGCAGATCGAAGCGGAGATGGCGACGGCCGCCGAGCAGCTGGAGGCGGCACTGCGGCGGGTGCCGAACCTGGTCCACCCCGAATCTCCTGCGGGCAGGAAGGACGCCGAGCTGCGCCGGGTCGGCGCTCCCCGCGAGATGGACTTTGCTCCGGCCGACCACCTGACCCTCGGTGAGGGACTGGACATCATCGACGTCAAGCGGGCGGCCAAGGTGTCGGGATCCCGGTTCGCCTTCCTGAAGGGCAAGGGGGCCCTGCTCGAGCTGGCGCTCGTGCGCTACGTGCTGGACCGGCTCATGGCCGAGGGTTTCGTGCCGGTCATTCCCCCGGTTCTGGTTCGGGAGGAGGCGATGTACGGCACCGGATTCTTTCCCACCGACGAGGCGCAGGTCTACAAGACTGCCGACGACGACCTGTTTCTGGCGGGGACCTCCGAGGTTCCCATCGCCTCGATGCACTCCGGTGAGATCTTCGCCGCCAGGCAGCTGCCGCTCCGCTACGCCGGAATATCGACCTGCTTCCGCCGGGAGGCCGGCACCTACGGCAAGGACACCAGGGGAATCATCCGGGTCCATCAGTTCGACAAGGTGGAGATGTTCTCGTTCTGCCGCCCCGAGGAGTCCGACGCCGAGCACGGACGGCTGCTCGGCTTGGAGGAGGCGATCTTCCAGGGCCTGGAGATCCCCTACCGGGTGCTGGACATCGCCGCGGGCGAGCTGGCCGCCCCGAACTACCGCAAGTTCGACATCGAAGCCTGGCTCCCCGGCGCCGACCGCTGGCTCGAGGTCACCTCCTGCTCCAACGACTGGGACTTCCAGGCTCGCCGGCTGGGCGTGAGGTTCAAGCAGGCGGAGTCGGGGACCGAGCTGGTCCACACGCTGAACGGCACCGCGGTGGCCATAGGCCGGGCGATAGTGGCGCTGCTGGAAAACCACCAGCAGGCCGACGGTTCGGTGACGATTCCGGTGGCGCTGCGGCCCTACACCGGTTGGGAGGCAATAGCTCCGGGAGCCTGAGCGGTGGAGGTGAGATTCGAACCCACGGAGCCTGGTAGCTCACACGCTTTCAAGGCGCGCCCGTTCGGCCGCTTCGGTACTCCACCGCCCTCTATTAAACCGCCCCACCAGGTACGGCCGGCTCCGGGAGGGGTCCGACTGTGGCAAAATCGGTGTGGAGGCATCGCCTAGTCCGGTCTATGGCGCGGGATTGCTAATCCCGTTGGGGGGCAACCCCCTCGCGAGTTCAAATCTCGCCGCCTCCGCTCCCTTTGAAGACCGAGCGCAGGACCGTCGACAGGCGACAAAGTCTGAACGGTCCTGCGTCCCTC
>DATABX010000006.1:0-4273 GCA_036259335.1 Actinomycetota bacterium | reverse complement strand
CTGGTCAAGGCCTAAAGCGGCGAATGGAATTAGCCTGGCGCTGCCCCTTGAGTCAGAATTGACGAGGACGGAAAGAGGCGCACCGATGACGGCAGGCACCGAGCTATCCGAGGGCCGGGCGGCATTCGCACGCCAGGGGTGGGGGGACGCCTACGCCCACCTGTCGGCCGCCGATCAGCAGGCGTCGCTGAGCAACGACGACCTGGCGCTGCTGGCGACCGCCGCCCACCTCACCGGCCGGGACGACGAGCGCAACGAGCTGCTGGTGCGGGCTCACCAGCAGTTCCTGGAGTCTGGTGACCCGCGCCAGGCGGTAATGTGCGCCTTCTACCTGATCATGAGCCTGGCCGATCAGGGCGAGTTCGCCCAGGTCGGAGGGTGGATCGGACGGGGCCATCGCATCCTGGAGGAGTACGGGCAGGAGTGCGTCGAGCAGGGCTACCTGCTGGTGCCGTCGGCGCTCCAGACCCTCGGGTCGGGAGATGCCGCAGGCGGACTGGCCCAGTTCGCCGAGATCGCCGAGATCGCCAACCGTTTCGACGACACCGACCTTCGCAACATGAGCCGGCTCGGGCAAGCCCGGGCTCTGGTGAACCTGGGGAAGGTCGACGAGGGCCTCGCCCTGCTCGACGAGGTCATGGTCGCCGCCACCTCCGGGGAACTCTCCCCGATTACGGCCGGGGTGGTTTACTGCGCCACGATCGAGATCTGCCAGGACGTCTTCGACCTGCGGCGGGCCCAGCAGTGGACGGCTGCGCTCAGCCACTGGTGCTCCTCCCAGCCCGACCTGGTGCCGTTCCGGGGCCAGTGCCTGATCCACCGGGTGGAGATCATGCGCCGGCACGGTGCCTGGCCTGATGCGATGGAGGAGGCCCATCGGGCGTGTGCGCTCTACGGGAAGTTCCCGAAGCAGCCGGCGGCCCCGGCCGCCTTCTACCAGCAGGCCGAGCTGTACCGACTGCGCGGGGAGCTGGCCAAGGCGGAGGAGGCGTACCAGCAGGTGGTGCGCCTCGGGCAGACGCCCCAGCCCGGCCTGGCGCTGCTGAGGCTGGCGCAGGGCCAGACCGGCGCGGCGCTCGCCTCGATCCGTCTGGCGGTCGACGAGGCGGATGGGGAGTCCCAGAGGGCCCGCCTGCTGGGAGCCCTGGTAGAGATCCTTCTTGCCGCCGGGGAGCTGGACGAAGCCGCCGGGGCGGTAGAGGAACTGGCGGAGACCGCAGTCCGGCTGCAGGCCGAGCTGCTCTCGGCGGTGGCGGCCCACGCCGACGGTTCGGTGCTGCTCGCTGCCGGCGACGCCAGGGCGGCACTCTTTCGGCTGCGGGAGGCCTGGCGGCTGTGGCGGGACCTCGACGCCCCCTACGAGGGCGCCCGTACCCGGGCCCTGATCGGCCGGGCCTGCCGGGCCCTGGGCGACGAGGACACCGCGGCGATGGAGCTGGACGCCGCCCGCTGGGTGTTCCGGCAGCTGGGCGCCGCCCCCGACGTTGCACAGGTCGACCGGCTGCTGGCCAAAGACCTGTCCGACCTGCCGGCCGGGCTGACCGCCCGGGAGGCCGAGGTGCTGCGCCTGGTCGCCTCCGGCCGGACCAACCGGGCCATCGCCTCGGAGCTGTTCCTGAGCGAGAAGACCGTCGCCCGCCACGTCAGCAACATCTTCACCAAGCTCGGCGTCACCTCCCGCTCCGCCGCCACCGCGTTTGCGTTCCAGCACGACCTCGTTCCGGGCTGACGCCGGCGCATACCCACTGCGCCGGACATCGAAATGGGTAATTCGCCCGATGCGGCGGGCCTTCCTGCCGGCGTAGTTTCGCGACGTCCCGTAGGGAAACGCCGGATAAGGAGGTCCGAACATGACTCAGAGCACCTCAGGGCGGTGGCAGGCGGCGGTCGTGGCAATAGGTCCGTTGTTCCTGCTTGCCGCGCTTGCCTACCACCCGTTCATAGCCAACCTCACCGACAAGACCTCGGTGGCGGCGACGGCGACGGCCGATCCCAACCGCTGGGCGCTGACCCACATCGCCGTCGGCTTGGGGGCCGGCCTGCTGCTGGCCGCGCTGCTGGCGATGTGCGGATTCCTGCGGGACGCCGGCGAGCACCGCAGAAGCTCCGCCGCGGTCCCGTTCCTCGCGGTGGGCACCACCCTGTTTGCCTTCCTGCCGGCGATGGAGACTGCGATGGGTGCCGCGTCGCTGGCCGGCGCCGACGCAGTCGCGGTGCAGTCCGAGATCGATGTCTGGTTCGTCCCGCTTCTGATCGTCAGCTCGTTGATCTTCGCCATCGGACTTATGAACCTGGCGGTGGGTGTCGTCGAGAGCCGGGTGTTCGACCGCAGGCTGGCTGCTTTGGTGGCGGGCGCGTTGGTGGTGATGGCGGTGACCCGGTTCCTGCCCCTGAGTGCCGCACTTTACCTGGGCGGCGTCGCGGGCGTCGTGGCCCTGCTGCCGGTGGCAGCCCGCATGTGGAGCGACGCCTCCGCCCCCCGGCTCGGCAAGCGGTCCGCCCTCAGCCCGACGGGAGCAGCCCGATGAGCGCCAGGGAGAGGTTCGACACGATCGTCGTCGGCGGCGGCCAGGCCGGGCTGACGATGGGCTACCACCTGACCCGGCTCGGCCACCGGTTCGTGATCCTCGAGGCCAACCCGCGGGTGGGCGACTCGTGGCGCAACCGCTGGGACTCGCTGCGACTGTTCACGCCCGGGTGGTACGACTCGCTCCAGGGCCTTCGCTTCCGGGGAGCCCGCACCACCGCCCCGACCAAGGACCAGTTCGCCGACTACCTGGAGAGCTACCGCAGCACCCTGCGGCTGCCGGTGCGCACCGGCGTCCGGGTGGAGCGGATCTCGCGCATCGGGCACCGGATGGTGGTGGAGGCGGCCGGCCGCACCCTCGAGGCCACACACGTCGTCGTCGCCACCGGCGCCTGCAACGACCCCTGGACCCCCGGCTTCGCCGGGGAGCTCAGCCCGCACATCACCCAGATGCACTCGAAGGACTACCGGAACCCGTCGCAGCTTTCGCCCGGTCCGGTACTGCTGGTGGGCGCCGGCAACTCCGGAGCCGACATCTGCATGGAGACGATCCGCACCCATCGCACCTACCTGGCCGGAAGGCACCCGGGGCACATCCCGTTCCGGATCGACGGCTTGGTGACCCGGCACCTGGTCCACCTGGTCCGCTTCGCCGGCCACCACGTGCTCAACTGGGGCACGCCGGTGGGCCGCAAGGTGCTTCCGAAGCTGGGCGGCGGCCACCCGCTGGTACGGGTGAAGCCGAAGGACATCCTGGCCGCCGGCGTCGAGCGGGTGCCGCGGGTGGCCGGAGTCCGGGACGGGAAGCCGGAGCTGGAGGACGGCCGGGTGCTCGACGTGGCCAACGTGATCTGGTGCACCGGCTTTCGCCCGGACTACTCATGGATCGACCTTCCGGTCTTGGACGCCGGCGGATCCCCGGTCCACGAACGGGGGGTGGTGAAGGGCCAGCCTGGGATCTACTTCCTGGGTCTGGACCGGCAGTACTCCGCCACCTCGGAGGTGATCACCGGGGTGGGGCGCGACGCCCGGTACCTGGCCCAGCAGATCGGCGCCCGGTCCACCGTTCGGCCGGCTAGGGAGCCCAGGCCGGCCGGGGTCTGAGCGTCGGGCGCCCGCCGGGCGATCAGGCGGCTTTGACCACCGGCCCGGCGGGCGCCCTCCTCGCCGACAGCGCGCCGACGTAAACCCCCGCCATCACCAGCAGGCCGCCGCCCACGACCTCCACGGTGATCGTCTCGCCGGCGAACAGCGACCCGGCGACCACTGCAACCACCGGCATCAGGGTCAGGGCGTAAACCGCGGCCGAGGCGGTCCAGCGCCGGATCACGAACACGACCAGGCCGAAAAGCCCCACCGAACCGACCACGACCAGCCACGCCACCACCAACCAGGTCCGCCCGGTCCGGGGCAGCACCCACGACTCGCCGAACCCAAGCGAGATGGCAAACAACAGCAGCGAGGCGGCCCCCATGCCGGCGGCGTTGGTGGTCACCGGGTGGGCCCGGGGGAACCCCTTGACGAGCACCGTCGACTCCGCGGCGGCGCAGGCCCCGCCGAAGACCGCCAGCAGGTACAGAGCAGGGGCGTCGGCGCCGAGCGACCGCAGCGACAGCATCGTGATCCCGGCCAGCGCCAGGAGCGCCCCCGCCACCCCCCTTCCGGTGAACCGCTCCTGGCCGTGGAACACCGCGAAGACCAGCGTCAGCAGCGGGACCACCTCGGTGATCATGGCGCTGGTGCCGC
>DATABX010000005.1:0-2385 GCA_036259335.1 Actinomycetota bacterium | reverse complement strand
GGATAATCGCACTGATGATGCTGGTCGCCATCCCGGCCGAGATCTTCCTGCTGAACCGCATCCTCAACCCGATCACCGAGATCAAAGGCCACATCGACCAGATCCTCGTGGACGGTGTGATCCTCACCGGCCACCTGGATGGAGTAGCCGACATGCTGGCCGAGACCAAGGACGTGGTCAGCCAGGTCGCCACCGGCGCTCTGCGTTACGGCCGAGGCGTGGACAAGGTGCTCCAGGCGGTAGGCAAGTAGTTGTTCGGCAGGTATGGGCGCTCGCTTCGGCGGGCGCCTTTTTCATTCGGGGGTGGTCAGAGCTGCGTGCGAAGAAACTCCAGAGTCTCCGCCAGGCCCTCATTCAGGTCCTTCCCGGGCGACCAGCCCAGCAGCTTCGCCGCCTTTGCGCTGCTCAGGCAGCTGCGGTCCAGCTCGCCGGGGCGGGCCGGCTTGTAGCCCGCGGCGTCCACTCCGCAGATTGCCGCCAGGGCGGCGTACAGGTGGTTCACGCTGGTTTCGATGCCGGTGCCGATGTTGAAGGTCTCCCCCTCCCCCTTGGCCGACGCCGCAAGGAACGCCTCCACGACATCACCCACGAAGACGAAGTCCCGGGTTTGGGTGCCGTCGCCGAAGATGTGGCAGGGTTCGCCTTTCAGCAGCCGCAGGCCGAAGATCGCCACCACGCCGGCCTCGCCGGCCGGGTCCTGGCGGGGGCCGTAGACGTTGCCCAGCGCGAGGTTCACGAACTGCAGCTCGGCGGTGTCGCGGTAGAAGCGCAGGTAGTCGTCCATCACCGACTTGGTGATCCCGTAGGGCGAGTCCGGGTTCTTCGGGGTGTTCTCGTCCAGTGGAAAGCGGGACGGGTCGGCTTCACCGTAGATGCAGCCGCCGGAGGAGGCGGTCATCACCCTGGCTCCCACCTTCACCGCGGCTCCCAGGATTCTCAAGGTTCCTAGTACGTTGACGTCGGCGTCGTAGATCGGGTCGGCCACCGAGCGCCGGACGTCCATCTGGGCCGCCAGGTGGTAGACCTCGTCGGGGTGGAATTCCTCGATCAGCTGCGCCGCGGCCGGCTCCCGGATGTCGAGGCGGTCGACCTGGACCCCAGCGGCCGACAGGAAGCGCAACCGCTGCTCCCCCGAAACCAGGTTGTCGATCACCCGGACCTCGCGGCCCTCGGCGACCAGCCGGTCGACCAGGTGGCTGCCGATGAACCCTGCTCCTCCGGTTACTACGGCTCTCGTCACCTCACCAGCCTCCCGCTCCTCTCGTCGGCGAGCAGCCGGATGTCGGCGTCGACCATCAGGCGGACCAGCTGCTCGAAGTTGGTCTGGGGAGCCCAACCGAGCTTGTTACGGGCCTTGGTGGCGTCGCCGCGCAGGTGGTTGACCTCGGTCGGCCGGTAGTAGCGGGGGTCGATCTCCACGTACTTCCGCCAGTCCAGGCCGGCGTGTCCGAAGGCGATCTCGCAGAACTCCCGGGGGGTGTGCGCCTCTCCGGTGGCCACCACGTAGTCGTCGGGGCTGTCCTGCTGAAGCATTCTCCACATCGCCTCGACGTACTCCGGGGCGTAGCCCCAGTCCCGCAGGGCGTCGAGGTTTCCCATGTACAGCTTGTCCTGGAGGCCGGCCTCGATGCGGGCGACCGCCCGGGAGATCTTGCGGGTGACGAAGTTCTCGCCCCGCCGGGGCGACTCGTGGTTGAACAGGATGCCGCTGCAGGCGAAAAGGCCGTGTGCCTCCCGGTAGTTGACCGTGAGCCAGTGCCCGTAGAGCTTGGCCACGCCGTACGGGCTCTGGGGGACGAACGGGGTCGACTCGTCCTGGGGCGCGGGGCTTGAGCCGAACATCTCGGAGGACGACGCCTGGTAGAAGCGGGTGGGCACGCCGGCGGTGCGGACCGCCTCCAGCATCCGGGCGACCCCCAGGGCGGTGACGTCGCCGGTGTACTCGGGGATCTCGAAGGAGACTCGAACGTGACTCTGCGCCGCCAGGTTGTACACCTCGTCCGGCTGGATCTCACGAATCAGGCACATCAGCGAGGCGGAGTCGGAGAGGTCGGCGTAGTGCTTGAAGAACCGGACGCCGGACTCGTGGGGGTCGCGGTAGACGCCGTCGAGGCGGTCGGTGTTGAACGACGACGACCGGCGCACCAGCCCGTGGACCTCGTATCCTTTGGCCAGCAGGAACTCGGCCAGGTAGGAGCCGTCCTGGCCGGTGACTCCGGTGATCAGCGCCTTTTTCATGCCCCCTCCTCCGGAAGCGAGCGGTACCACTCGAGGGTGTCGATCAGCGAGCGGTCCAGCGGAATCTCCGGGCTCCACCCAACCGCCGCCCGGATCTTCGATGGATCGCCCACCAGGCGGTCCGGCGCCCCCGGCGCGTCGACGCTT
>DATABX010000004.1:0-3920 GCA_036259335.1 Actinomycetota bacterium | reverse complement strand
AAGTCGCTTCAGACTCTTAAGTCCCAACTCAAAGGGGTGAACACATGACAAAGACGGACGTACTGCTTCGCCCCGTCTTGAGGGAGGATCTGCCTGATTTCCGTCCCGGAGACACTGTCAAGGTCCACGTTCGGGTGGTGGAGGGCCAGCGGGAGAGAATCCAGGTCTTCCAGGGCATCGTGATCCGGCGCCAGGGCTCCGGGGTCCGAGAGACCTTCACCGTCCGCAAAGTTTCGTTCAACGTCGGAGTTGAGCGCACCTTCCCCGTCCACTCGCCGATCCTGGCGAACATCGAGGTCGTCACCCGTGGCGACGTCCGTCGGGCGAAGCTGTACTACCTGCGCTCCCGAGTCGGCCGTGCGGCCAAGGTCAAAGAAAAGCGATTCTGACCTGATGCAGCTTAGGTCTGGCACCAGGGCCGTTGCCAAGCGTCCGAAAGAAGAAACGCAGAGCGTAGGCCAGTTCTTCAAAGAGCTGCCGGTGCTGATCGTGGTTGCGCTGGCCATTGCGATTCTGGTCAAGGCCTTCGTCGTCCAGGCGTTCTTCATCCCCTCGGGTTCGATGGAGGACACCCTGAAGATCAACGACCGGGTGCTGGTGTCCAAGTTCAGCTACCGCTTCGGTGAACCCGAGTACCCGAACGTCGTCGTCTTCGAGTCGCCGCTTTCCCAGAGGATCCCCGAGCCGGACCCCGGGCCGATCCAGTCGCTCATCGACAACCTCATGGAGGGCCTGGGCCTGCAGTCGTCGGAGCAGGACTTCATCAAGCGGGTGATCGCCACCGAGGGTCAGACGGTCCAGGTGAAGGAGGGTGCGGTCTACGTCGACGACCGCAAGCTCGAGGAGCCGTACATCAAAGAGGTGGTTCCGATGCAGGATTATGGCCCTACGACGGTGGGCGCGGATAAAGTATTCGTGATGGGCGATAACCGGAACAACTCGGAGGACTCGCGGGTTTTCGGCCCCATTCCCAAGTCGAGCATCGTGGGCCGGGCGTTCGTGCTGATCTGGCCCCTGAACCGATTTCGCTGGCTTGGCTCCAGTTAGCCACATCCCCAACCACCGGAAAGAGGGGCTTTAGCTCGTGCCTCCTAAGCATGTCCCGAAACACCGAGCGCCAAAGCGCGAGCTCTTCAAGCTTCCCGGGCTCCCGAACGGCTCGCAGAACGGCAAGGCATCGCCCGGCGCCCGCGGTCGTGATTTCGGCCGCCGGCGCAAGGCCGAAGAGGTGGAGGTGCCGCCCCACAGCTCGCATGTGAGACGGCGGGAAGCCCCGGAGGTCCTGGACGATCCCCTCGAGGCCAAGGCCGCGGCGCGCACCACCCAGCTGCCCGAGGCCGCGCCGGCCGACCCCCCTGCGGCCAGCCCCGCCGAGCCCCTCCGTCCTCCGGTGAAGACCGCGTCCGACGACTCGGCCCACCAGGCCGCCCGCCACGAGACCGGCTCGACGCTGGTCGACGACCCGGACGTGATCCGGGTCAAGTCGGCCATCCGGGGCGGGGGAGAGGCGTGGGACCCGTTTCTCAAGGACCCCGAGCCCGAGACCCGGCGATTCCGGCGCAACGGCGCGGTGACCGATCTGGACCGGGTCAAGACCCGCAAGCGGGTTCGCAAGCCCCGGCCGCCGGCAACCACCCACGAGCGGCAGCAGCACCAGACCCTCGGGCAGTGGTTCAAGGAGATCGTCATCCTCGGGATCATTGCGATCCTGACCGCGGTGCTCCTCACCAACTACGTGGTACAGGCATTCTTCATCCCGTCGGTCTCCATGGAGAACACCCTGAAGGTGAACGACCGCGTCCTGGTGAACAAGCTCGTCTACAACTTCCGCGACCCCAAACCGGGCGAGCTGGTGGTCTTCGTCTCACCGGACCGCAGCGAGGCCGACGTCCCGGACGCCGGACCGCTCGGCAACGCGATGAACGACGTCGCCCAGGGCCTCGGGTTGCGCTCGTCGGTCCAGGATCTGATCAAACGGGTGATCGCAGTCGAGGGGCAGACCGTCGAGGTGAAGATCGGGTCCGTGTTCGTCGACGGCAAGCAGCTGAACGAGCCCTACCGCAAGGACATCCTGCCGATCCCCGACTACCCGGCATTCACAGTGCCGGAGGGAACCGTGTTCGTCATGGGGGACAACCGCAACCAATCGCACGACTCCCGGGCGTTCGGCCCGGTCGACGTCGACACGATCGTCGGCAAGGCCTTCGCCTTGATCTGGCCGGTGTCCCGCTTCCGGTGGTTCAACCCGTAGGGTGACCTACAAGGCCACCTACCGAACCCGCACCTACCGGGTCCGCGGCCGCACCACCAAGGCCCGCACCAGCCCGGTGCCGGGGATGAAGCACGAGGGCGCTCTGCGGGACGGCGGCGCCGAGCTGATCGCCGGCGTCGACGAGGTCGGACTGGGAGCCTGGGCCGGCCCGGTGGCGGTGGGCGTGGTCATCTTTCGTCCGGAAACCAGGCTCTACAAGGTCCGCGACTCCAAGCTGCTGGACGCGCAAAGGCGGGAGTGGCTGGCGCAGCGGATCAAATCCCAGGCGCTGTGCTGGTCGACCGGGCTCAGCTGGCCCGACGAGATCGACCGGGTGGGGCTCTCCGAGGCCATGCGACGGGCGGGTGCCCGGGCGCTCGAGGGCCTCGAGGTCTGGCCGGACTACTTCCTCATCGACGGCCAGTGGAACTTCCTTAAGACCAACCCGCTGGAGCCCCGGGTGAAGATGGTGGTCCGGGGGGACTGCGAGTCGGTGTCGATCGCGGCGGCATCGATCGTCGCCAAGGTTATGCGCGACCGGCTCATGACCGACCTGTCGTCCCAGTACCCGCCCTACCTTTTCCACCTGAACAAGGGTTACCCGTCGCCGGCCCACAAGTGGGCGCTGTCCGCCTTCGGGCCGTGCCCGGTGCACCGGCGGCTGTTCGCGCCGGTCCGCAAGCTGGCCGAGGAGGGGACCCAGGGCCGTCTGCTGCCCGACCTTAGCGCCGGCCGGCCGCCCGCCGGGGCGAAGCAGCCGGCTCGGGAGACCGTCCCGGCCTGACCGCCGACCCGAAGCACCAACCTCCGTCGAGCGGTTACCATCAGGGGACCGGGAGGTATCCAATATGAGCGCCGAAGACCTAGAGCAATTCGAAACCGATCTCGAGCTGGCCCTGTACCGCGAGTACCGGGATGTGCTGCCGATGTTCCGCTACGTGGTGGAGACCGACCGCCGCTCCTACCTGTGCAACAGCTACGAGGTGGTGACCCATCCGGGCGGCAGCTCGGGCCCGTGGTTCGAGCTGATCCTCAAGGACGCCTGGGCGTGGGACATCTACCGCCCGACCAGATTCGTGACCGAGGTCAAGATCCACACCGTGCGGGATCTGAACATCGAGGAGCTCTCGCGGCCGGTCGATCGCAACCCCACGATGGGAGACCTCGAAGAGCTCTGATTGTCACCGCCGGCCGCTAATGTCGTCCCCGTGACGGGACGGCAACAAGTTCAGATGCTCGGCGAGGACGCCGCCGCCGGGCTGCTCGAGCGCAAGGGGATGCGGATCCTGGCGCGCAACTGGCGCACCAAGGTGGGCGAGCTCGACCTGGTGGCCATGGAGGGATCCACGCTGGTTTTCGTCGAGGTCAAGTGCCGGGTCCGGGATCAGCTCTACGACCCGGCCCTGGCGGTCGACCACCGCAAGCGCCTGAGGCTGCGCCGGGTCGCCGAGGCCTACCTGGCGATGGAGCACCCCCGTTACGATGACTGCCGCTTCGACGTCGTGTCGGTGGTCCCGGGTTCGCCGGTTCGGATCCGCCACCTTGTCAACGCGTTCTAGGCCGGTCCGGCGCAAGCGCTGGCCCCTCGGCCTGGCCGCCCTGCTCGGCTTCGCCCTGGTGGGGTCGATCCTGGCGGCGGTGGTCAACGGCCGCCGGATCGAAGGGTCGG
>DATABX010000003.1:0-5994 GCA_036259335.1 Actinomycetota bacterium | reverse complement strand
ATGCCGAGGTCCGGTGACTCCGAGTTGTCGCCTCCTCCGGTGCACCCACGGTCGTCCATGTCGGTCCGACGGTCGCCGTCGTCGTCGCGGCCGTTGCTGCATGCGGGCGCCGGAGCCGGCGCCGGCGGCGCGGGCGGGGGTGGGGCAACGGCTGCGGCCGGAGTAGTCGAAGGTCGGGGAGTCGGCCGTGGGTTGGGGGACTCGGAGGAGTCGTTTCTGGAGGAACAGCCGGGGTCCGCCGGGTAGTCCCGCCTGCCGTCGCGGTCGTCGTCCCTGCCGTTGGAGCACTGACGCGGGGAGGAGGCGACGGTCGGCTCCGGGTCGGGGACCACCAGGTCGGGCATCGGTTCGGGCAGGGGCGCCGGGGGCGGGAGAGCCTCGCCGAACGGGAACGCCAGCGGGATCAACGGGGTGTTGACGGAGTCCTCGACGGATTGCGGCGAGGGCTCGGGCTCGGGTTCGACGAGGCCCGACTGCAGATAGACGAAGAGGGCGAAGGGTATGACGCCAACCAGGACCAGACCGATGGTTTGCACGATCGGCGGGATGGCGAATCGGCGGGAGCGCTCAACGACGGCCGGTTCCGGGGACTCCACCGGCGTGGCCACCACCGCGCCCGGTTGGGCAGCCTTGCCCCGCTTGAGGCGGCTTCGGACGCGGTCGGCCAGCGAGGGCGATTGGGCTATGGGTTCCTGGGGTTCGTCGCCGGAGATCTCGTGCAGCGGAAGGGCCTTCCTGGTCTGCGATCGGGTCCGGGAATTATACCCGTGTCATTTCCCGGAGCCGGGGATACCGGCGTGGAACGGCTTGGTGAACTTGGCGGCGATGGCGTTGGCCAGCGGGCTGGCGCCGCCTCGATTCTGGACCCATCTTCTCACTACACCTCGGCTAAGTAGCCACCGGAGTCACCGGCATGCCGGGCAGAGACCCTCCAGGTCGACCCGATGGGCGCGGACGTCGTAGCCGGTCTCCTCGGCTGCTTGCCGGGCGGCTTCCGCAACCGCTCGCTCCAGTTTCTCGGAGGCGGCCACGTCGGCCATGGTTCCGCACGACGAGCAGATCAGGTGGTGGTGGTGATGGCCGCTGATGTCCTCGGCCAGTTCGAACCGCCCGACGTCGTCGGCCCCGGCGACCCGCCGTGCCACCTCGGCCTCGCACAGGATCGTCAGGTTGCGGTAGGCGGAGCTCATGGTCACCGCGTCGCTGGCGGCCAGGATCTCCGGGATGGTGATCGGCCGGCCGGCGGCAGCCATCGCGTCGACTAGCGCCCGCCGGCAGGTGGTGTAGCGCTGGTCTGCGGCCGCCAGGCGGAGCGCGGCCTCCCGGTGCAGGCGCTCTTTCGTCGGTGCTGCGTTCGGATGTCCCAAAGTGCCCTCAATCATAGAAGGGATCAATCCGCAAATCGGACCTCGTGGCTTTTGGAGTCGTAGCCGGCGAAACGGACAAGCTTCTCACCCTCGGTCTCCAGCTCCCGGCGGCTGGCCTTCGGCAGCACCGAGAACGGCTCGACCAGCAGGGTGGCGACGCCGCCGGCCTTCTCCACTCTCCAGGTGCCGGCAACGAATCCGTCGACCAGGAAGGTCGACCGGACCCTGAGAACCGGCACGTAGACTTTCGGCCGGTGTTCGCCGGCCAGCACCCTGGTGCGCTTGGCGTGCGACAGCAGCAGGTTGTCGTACTCCGGCAGGAATCGCTCCGGCGCCGGAGTGTCGGGATCGACCAGCGGCAAGCCGGGCAGGTCGAACAGCTCTCGGCGGTTTTCGTCCCGGTAGACCGTCAACTCCCGCCGCAGCGTTTCCACCATCTGCTTGAGGTTGGTGAAACCGGACCACGCCTGCATGTCGGTCACCGAAGCGGGCCCGAAGGCGGCCAGATAGCGGCGGATCAGCGCGGGCAGTTCCTTCCCTGCGGGAATCGACCTTCCCAGCCAGTCCTCGGCGAGCGCAAACTTGGGGTTTCCCGGATAGCCCCACGCCCTGGGGACCGGAACTTGCACCAACGGCAGGTGGGTGCGAACCGCGTAGCGCATCGCGCCGACGTCGGTGCCCGGATGCAGGCCGGCGAGGTGCGTACTGATCTCGGCGAAGCTGCGGTGGGAGTCCTCCAGGAACTCCCGGGCCGCCGCCACCAGCGCCGGCACGTTCAGCTGTCCGGCCCGTCCTCTCGATATCGACTCGGACGCCGCAGTCAACAGCGGCTGGAGGGTGCCGCGAAAATCCAGGTAGTCCTCGGCGGTGGTCAGGTGGAGCGTCCCCCGCATCATCGTGGCTTTGACCACCGTGCGATCCTGCAGCGCCTGGAGCAGGTCCTGGCGGCCGAACCCGTCGAGCCGGGTCCACAGCCCGACGAACGGCGCCATTGCGTTTTGCGCCTGCAGGCCGGCCAGCCGGGAGACGGCATCGGTGACCGTCCCCGGGGTGCGGGCGAGCAGCATCTGCCGGTGCAGCGTCGTCCGGTTGAGGTCGCGAATCGTGAGGACCTTGCCGCTCACCTGGGCCTCCGCGCACTCATCGTCTCGACCATATCCAGTGGCGTAGGTCCAGGTTGGATTTGCGGTTAGGGTCTGCGGATGCACGGCACCAACCGCGACCACGTCGGCTCCGTCCTGAGCGCCCTGATCTCCGAGATGCCCGATCTGGAGGTCGAGTCGGTGACCAGGCTCGGCGAGGGCATGGTGAACGTCGCGTTCGAGGTCAACGGCAGGCTCATCGTGCGCTTCAGCAAGGAGCCCAATCCGGCGAAGCGAGCGGCTCTCGTCAACCACGAAGCCCGGCTCCTGGAGACGGTGGCCGGCATCTCGACCCTGCCGGTGCCCGAGCCCGAGTTCACCGTTCCCCACCAGGGGTGCCTGGCCTACTTCAAGCTGCCGGGGACGCCGTTGCTGGACATTCCGCACGAGCAGCGATCGGCTTACGCGCCGTCGATCGGCTCGGCGCTGGGCGAGCTGCTGGCCGCTCTGCACTCGGTGCCGGTCGGCCGCATGGCCGACCTGGTCGACACCGACGTCCAGCCGCTGGACGGGTGGAGAGCCGACGCCGCCGACCTCGTCGAAAGGCTCGGCGACCAGGTCCCGCAGGCGCCGCGCCCGGCGATCGACTCGTTTCTGGCGGCGCCCCCACCGGCGGAGCCCTCTTCGCTGGTGTTCTCGCACAACGACCTGGGGATCGAGCACGTTCTGGTCAACCCGTCCGACGGGAGCGTCAGCGGAATCATCGACTGGGGGGACGCCGCGATCACCGACCCGGCGTACGACTTCGGGTTGCTGTATCGGGATCTGGGGCCGGCCGCCCTGCAAGCGGCTCTCGACAGCTACCTTCAGGACGTGGACCTGGGCCGGCTTCGGGGGCGGGCGGAGTTCTACGGCCGGTGCAGCGTGTTCGAGGATCTGGCCTACGGCATCGAGGTCGAAGACCCCCGCTACGTCGACAAAGCGGTTGCCGGCTTCACCTGGCTGTTCGACGCAAGCACCCCGCCGGGCAGGCCCATTTAGGACAAGATCTGTCCGCAACAGCGAGTACCTTTCGATTCGGAACACTTCCTCGATTCCCGATCGAGCAAATCGAACAGCTCAAACCACGGAAGGGGTCATGCTGTGACTTACAAAATTCGAACGTCCGGACTGGTCAAGCGCTACGGGGATCTGGTCGCGCTTAACGGCCTGGACCTGGAGGTTCCGCAGGGCCAGGTGCTCGGTCTGCTGGGGCCCAACGGCGCCGGCAAGACCACCGCGGTCCGCATCCTGACCACGCTGCTGGAGCCGGACGAGGGCGAGGTGGAGGTGGCCGGCCTCAACGTCCGCACCCAGCCGGAGAAGGTCAGGGAGCGGATCGGCCTGTCGGGCCAGAGCGCCGCCATCGACGAGCACCTGAGCGGCTTCGAGAACCTGGACATGGTGGGCCGGATGTACCACCTGGGCCGAAAGGGGTCCCGAGCCCGAGCCCGCCAGCTACTGGAGAGTTTCTCGCTCACCGAGGCGGCCGACCGCCCGGCCAAGACCTACTCCGGCGGCATGCGGCGCCGGCTCGACCTGGCGGCGGCACTGGTTGCCGAGCCCGAGGTCCTGTTCCTCGACGAGCCCACCACCGGGCTCGACCCGCGGAGCCGGTCGCAGATGTGGGAGACCATTCAGGACCTGGTGCGCGGCGGGTCGACCGTCCTTCTGACCACGCAGTACATGGAGGAGGCCGACCGGCTGGCCGACGACATCGTGGTCATCGACAAGGGCCAGAAAATCGCCCAGGGGACGGCGAGCGAGCTGAAGAGGCAGATCGGCGGCGAGCGGGTCGAGGTTGTGCTGGCCCACGCCAGGGACCTGGCCACCGCCCGCTCGGTTCTCACCGCTTTTGCGGTGGATGGGGTGCAGGTCGACGAGCAGGCGTGCCAGCTGACGGCCGGCGTCGCCCGGGGAGCCGACGACCTTCGCCGGGTCCTCCAGGCGTTCGCCGACTACAAGGTTGGTCTGGTCGACGTGGGGCTTCGCCGCCCGACGCTCGACGACGTTTTCCTGTCGCTCACCGGCCACGGGACCGTGGAGCAGGCGACCAACGGCAACGTCGACGGGGACGGAACCGCCCCCGCGAAGGCAGCGTCCGCGAGGAAGAAGGAGGCAGTGAGATGAGCTCGATCGCTCTGGCGCTGGCCGACGGCGCAGTGGTGGCCAAGCGGAACCTGATCAAGATCAGACGGGTGCCCGAGGTTCTGATCTGGACCACGATGTCGCCGATCATGTTCGTGCTGCTGTTCTCGTACGTGTTCGGCGCTGCCATCGAGGTTCCCGGCATCAACTACCGGGAGTTTCTGATCGCCGGCATCTTCGCCCAGACGGTGATCTTCGGGTCCACCTTCACCGGCGCCGGACTGGCCGAGGACATGACCAAGGGCATCATCGACCGGTTCCGGTCGCTGCCGATCGCCAAGTCGGCGGTGCTCATCGGCCGGACCGCCAGCGACATCTTCTACAACGCCATCTCGGTGGCGGTGATGTCGCTGACCGGCCTGTTGGTGGGGTGGCGGATCCGGACGTCGGTGGTGGACGCCATCGCCGGGTTCCTGCTGCTGCTGCTGTTCTCCTACGCGGTCAGCTGGATCATGGCCTACGTCGGGTTGAAGGTGACCAGCGTGGAGGTCGTGAACAACGCCTCGTTCATGTTCATCATGCCGCTGACCTTCGTGTCCAACGCCTTCGTCCCGACCGACGGGCTGCCCGCGCCGCTCAAGGTATTCGCCCACTGGAACCCGGTGTCGGCGCTGGCGCAGGCGGTGAGGGAGTTGTTCGGCAACACCGGGGCGCCGCCCCCGGAGGTCTGGTCCCTGCAGAACCCGGTGCTGTACTCGCTGATCTGCATCGTCGGCATCCTGGTGGTGTTCATCCCGCTGTCGATCCGCCAGTACGGCAAGACCGCAGCCCGGTAACTGCGTCCGGAAGGGCCCTCAGCGTTTTGCTGGGGGCCTTTCTCGCGCCCAGTGGGCCGGCCGCTGCAGCTTCGGCGGCAGCGTGGTCTGCTCGTTCCCCTCGGCCGACTCGACCTGGCTCTGGACCAGGTAGATGCTTTCCGCCAGTGCCGCTCCGCCGACGTCGGCGCCCCGCAGGTCGGCGCCCCGTAGATCCGTCAACTGGAGGTCGGCGCCGCGCAGTTTGGCGCCGAGCATCAGGGCCCCGGTGAGGGCGGCCCGACGAAGTACCGACTTGCTTAAATCGGCTTCGATCAGGTCGGCATGGGCGAGGTCGGCTGCGGTGAGGTCGGCGCCGCCCAGCCGGGCCTCCGTCAGCCCGGCCCCCTTCAAGACGGCCCCGGAGAGGTCGGCCGAGCGGAGGTCGGCGCGCCGCAGCCCGGCCTTGGTGAGGTCGGCGCCGCTGAGGTCCGGCTTGATGCGCGGGTTGGCCGCCCGCCAGGCGTTCCAGTCGCCGACCGACGCCTTCAGGCGGGCGATCTGCTCGTTGTCTGCCATGGATTCTGAGAGTCTATGGGTATGGCCATCGATCCCCTGCCGGTG
>DATABX010000002.1:0-3207 GCA_036259335.1 Actinomycetota bacterium | reverse complement strand
GTTGGCGGGGGGGGGTGGGTTCCGGCTCGGACGCGGGCGGGCCGCCGGCGGGCCGGAGCCGCCCGCCGAGCCGGAACCCGGCAGCACCGATTACCAGCTGTCCGGCGGCTACCGGTTCTCGGCTCTCGACCTGCTGGTCCCGGCCGCGATCTTCCTGGTCGTCTTCGTTCCCGACGCCCGGTCGCTCGCCGGCAGGTCGTTCCTCCAGGAGAGCCTGCTCCACTGGGACTTCTACGCCATGGGGCCGGCCCTGGCGTTCAGCCACGGCAGGGCGCTGGCGACCGACGCCTACGCGATGTACGGCCTCGGATGGCCGGCCCTGTTCGGGGGGCTTGCCGGCTGGATGCCGCTGTCGTTTGCCCGCATGATGCAGATCGGTTCGCTCTACGCTTGCCTGTACTTCGCCGGCTTCTACCTGCTGCTGCGCCTGCTGGTCCGCCGCCCCGGGCTGGCCGCGCTGGGGACCGGGGTGGCGATGCTCCAGCTGTTCCTCGGCTTCCACTCCGAGGTGATCTGGATGGCGCCGTCGATCACGGTTATGCGGTGGCCGTTCGACGTCTGGTGCCTGGTTGCCCTGGTGTTGTACAGCCGGACCGGGGGCCGGCCGTGGGCGCTCGCCGCGGGGCTGGCGATCGGCCTCGGGATCGTCTTCTCCACCGACACCGGCCTCTACCTCGGTGCCGCCGCCGGACTCTGGTGGCTCGCCACGCTGTGGGCGTCCCCCGACCGGCCCGGAGTCATGGTCGACGGCCTGGTTGCCGGAGCGGCCGGGCTGGCGGTCCTGGTCGCCGGGCTGGCGGTCGCCAGCCGGGGGACCCTGTTCAGTGAAGCGTTCCTTCGGGGATGGGTCGAGCCGCTCGCCGACTACCGGGGCGGCTTTGCCCAGCTGCCGCTGTCGACCTTTCCCAACCGGGCGACGGTGGCCTTGTTCGCCGCCCTGTTCCTGGGGTACCTGGCCACGCTCATCTGGGCGCTCGCTCGCATCACGGCCCGGGAGGCCGGCGTAGCAGAAACGTTCTTCGCATCGGTCTCGGTCTACGGGCTGCTCACGCTGCTCCACTTCGTCGGCCGGTCGTACGACCACACCCCGCTTCGGCTCTTGATTCCGATGGTGCTCCTGGGGGCGGTGGCCGCCGGCCGGGCCCTCGACCGGTACGATGCCGGGCCGGATGGTTCCGCCCGCCGGCACAGGGTTGGCCGGTTCGGGCCCCTCGCGGTGGCCGGCGTGGGGGTCGTGGCCGCGCTACTGCTCCCCCACCGGTGGCTGGTCGACCCGGTGGCCGCCTACCCGAGCGCGCTCCGGTCGGCAGCCGTGGGAACCCCGGACCGGCGCCTGTGCCTGCTGACCGACCCGGACGACATCTGCGGACTGCTGGCGGCGATGGGGCCGGCCGTCGAGCGGGTAAACGCCATCGCCGCCCGGCTGCGCGAGGCCGATAGGGCCGGTAGGACGGTGGCGGTGGTCGACGAGAGCGGCTCGTTGTGGTACCTGGCCGCCGGCGTCGCCCCGGCGCACCGCAACCCGCGCATGTTCATCGACATCTACCGCGAGCAGAAGCTGCGGGACACGCTCGAGGCCCTGCGGAGGGACCCACCCGAGGTGGTCCTGACCCGCCGGGCACTTTCGCCCGACGATCCGGCGCTCTCGGCCTGGCCTCCCGGCTCGTTCGGGCTCGGACCCTCCCCCGGCTCCCTCTACCCGGACACCTGGGAGGCGATGACCCGGTTTCTCGGGGATCGATACCGGCTGGAGGAAACCCTGGACCCGTTCGAGATCTGGACGCTGCGGGAGAGCTAGGTCGGTTCTACAGGGGCCGGCTGTAGGCGTACTCGGGAAGGGGCTCGGTGAGGAACTGCATCGCCGGTGCCGGGTCGTACTGCGGCTGCGCCGGACGGCGCCAGAGCGGCAGCGACCGAATCGCCTGATCGGCGGCCCGGCTCATCTTCTGGCTCGGACGCTCGACGAGCTGGTAGAAGGCCTCGGCGACCAGCAGCGAGGCCGGGACCGACACCGCCAGGCTCATCATCGGGTCGAGCCCGGACCCGAGGAACACCGCCGCCGCGAGGATGATCGGGTTGTGCACCAGGTAGAGGCTAAAGGACCGGGAGCCCAGCCACTGAACGGTACGCCCCTCGAGCAGCAGCCGTAGCGGGCCCTCGACCGCGCAGAACAGCAGAAGGCAGGCACCGAACAGCGACACCCCGCGGGACACCGGGCCCAGGGTGGCCAGCTGCTGGGGGTCGGTGACGAAGCCCCGCAGCGTCCAGGAGGCGTTCAGGGCGACCAGGCTGATCAGTGTGAGCATTATCCAGATCGGCCACCTCACCGGGCCGGCCCAGATCTTCTGGCCGAGCGCCGCCAGGTTCTTGCGCTCCAGCGCCATCAGCACTCCGAGCCCGAACATCGGCAGGTGGAACTGGAACGTCGTCCCGGTGTCGGCGTAAGCCACGATCATGCCGAGCAGGACGGCGAACTTCAACAGGTTCAGCTTGGGCAGGAACTTGCCGGCGATCAGGTAGAGGGGCAGTAGGAGCGAGAACACGATCTCGAAGGTCAAGGTCCACAGGACGCCGTTGTTCAGGTGGGCGCCGGGGGTCAGCAGAAGGTCGCTCTTGACCGCGGCGGAGCTGAAGTCCGCCACCTGGGTGTGCAGCCACACGCTTCCGTGGGCCGGGAAGGTCCGGGGAAAGACGTAGATCCAGAAGGCGGTCAGCGCAAAGGCGCCCCACACCGGCAGGTAGAGCCGGATCAACCGTTTGGGGTAGTAGCCGGCCCACTTGGCGGCGTCGTTCTTGATAAACGGGAGGGTCAGGACAAAACCGCTGAGCACGAAGAACACGTAGACCGCCTCGGTCCCCGCCCACGCCAGGTGGATGGGTGAGAAGGTTGCCCACCACATCCAGGTGCCCTTCTCGATCACGGTCGGGTCGACGTACCCCTGCAGATAGGTGGGGAGCGCGATCAGCGCGTGACAGCACACGACGGTGAACGCAGCGAGGCCGCGCACTCCATCCAGGGACCGGTAGCGGGAGCTAGCCTTGCGCACCGCGGCCACCGCGGCCACCGGGGCGGCGGGCGGCGCCGGAGGAGGCGGAGGAGGAGCGGCGTAGGCCCGGGCATACACCGGAGGGGCCGCACGGCGAACCGGCGGGCGCTCAAAAATTTGGTCCGACCCGGCACCGTAGCCCCGAGGATCGGACCGAAAG
>DATABX010000001.1:0-5983 GCA_036259335.1 Actinomycetota bacterium | reverse complement strand
GTGCGGGTGACCCCCTGGGCGAGCGAGATCTCCAGCGTTCCCCCGGTGCCGACGCCCTTGGCAATGGAGTATTCGGCGATACGATTGGCGATCTGGGCCTTGAGTTCTTGAATGGTGAGTTTCTGGGTCTTGAGCATGGTCGTCATTATATGGAGACTTCAGGAGGCTCGTTGCTCGTCACGTCCAAACCCCGCCGGGGGGTGTTGCTCCGGCTCGCCCTGATCCTCGCCGGGCTGGCGGCTCTCGCCGCGCCCTCACTTGCCGAGGCCAGCCCCGCCACGCCATCCGGACGGGCGAACGTCGCCAACTACGTCGAGGTGTCGGGATATCTCGACTCGGCCGCGGTCAGCTTCCTCACCCGGCAGATCGCCGACGCCCAGAGCGACGACTCTGCGGTCGTCATCCTCCGGCTCGACTCGCCCGGGGCGCTCGACGCCTCCGTCGGCCCGGTTCTGCACGCGATGCGGGAGTCCTCGATCCCGGTTGTCGTCTGGATCGCTCCGGGCGACGCCGAGGCCGGCGGGGCCGCGGCTCTGCTGACCCTGGGCTCCCACCGGGCGGTGATGACATCCGAAGCAACTCTGGGCCCGGCCCACCCGGTTGACCTGCGCTCCTATCGTGGCGAGGGCGAGGGCGACGACGGCTCCACGCTCGGCGCGATCGAAGATGCCGCCGGAGAATCCGGCCGCCGGTTGGACCCGGCGGCGGCGGAGCGGCTGGTGTCGGTCGGGTTGACCGCCGAGGAGGCGGTGGACATGCGGATGGTGGACGGCATCGAGCCGACCGTCCAGGAGCTGCTGCAGTCGTTGATGGGGGCCGAGTTCGACGTGGCGTCGGGAACCGTCACGCTATCCGAGGAGCCGTTCACTCTTCGGTTCGTGAAGATGTCTCTGCTCGAGCGGCTTACCCACAGCGCGATGCAGCCCGAGTTCGCCTACCTGCTGCTGCTGGTCGGCTTCTTCGGCCTGGTCTTCGAGCTGTACAACCCGGGTCTCGGCGCCGGGGGTATCGCCGGAGCTGCCGCTCTGGCGTTCAGTTTCCACGCCTTCACCGCCCTTCCGGTGTCCTGGCTGGCGGTGGGGGCGCTGGTCCTTGCCTTTGTGCTGCTGACGGTGGACCTGGGGGCCGGCAAGCTGGGGATCGTGTCGATGCTGGGGCTGGCCGCCCTCCTGACGGGCACCCTGTTCCTCTACTCGGGCGCACACCCGGCGGTGAGGCTGGGCTGGTGGGCGATCGCGGGCGGCATCCTGATGACCTTCGTGTTCTTCGTCCAGGCGATGACCTCGGCGATCAAGGCCCGCACCGCCAAGCCGCTGCCGGGAGCCGAGGGCATCCTGGAGGCGGTGGGCGTCGCCCGGACCGACATCGCGCCGGACGGCCAGGTCATGGCCCGGGGAACCCTGTGGCGGGCCCGCACGCTGGGCGCCGCCATCGGCCAGGGAACCGCGGTCAAGGTCAAGGGGGTGTCCGGCCTGATGCTGATGGTCGAGCCGACCGACGAGGCCCCCGCCCAGTCCGACGTCGATACGCCGGTCCCAACCGACGCCGAGCCGAACGGCCGGTAGGGGTCAGGCCTTCGGGCCTAACGACCTCAGGTCGGTCTTGCGGGTGGTAAAGCCGGTCCGGTCCAGGTACTCCAGGAAGGGGACCGCGTACTTGCGGGTGGTGCCCACCAGGTCGCGGAACTGGGCCACCGTGAACGGCCCCGACTCGGCGATGAGCTTGCGCAGAGCGTCCTTCACCCGCTCCACCCAATGCGCGGGGTAGGCGAAGTCGGGGCTCACCTGCACCAGGTCGCCCGAGCGGATCAGGGCCCGCACCAGGTCGCTTCCGTAGGCTGCGCCCAGCTGCGCGATGGTCGGCGGCGAGGCCCCGGCATCGCTCAGCTCCTGCAGCAGCCGGTCCCGCTCCGGCGCCAGCACCATGGGCTTGAAGTCCCGGGTCCGGATAACGGTGCCGTCGGCCGACGCCACCTTCCGCCGGTCCAGCTCGCCCACCAGCTCGTCGACGAACCGGGAGTCCATCCGCATCGCCGACCGCAGCGTCGTCAGCGGCAGGCCGGCGTCCAGGGGGTGGGAGGCCTGGTAGGCCCGGACGTGGCTGAGCGCCTGGGCGCCGATCCGCTCGAACGCCGCCGGCGACACCGCGTAGTTCGGGAGCAGCAGGATCGGCAGGTTCGCCGCTTCCTCCGGCGGGACCCCGGTACGCACGAACAGCTCGTGCCGCGGCAAAAAGCCGGCCTCCTCGAGCAGCAGAAGCAGGTAGTCGGCCCGGTTGGCGATGAAGGTCCGATTGCGGGCGGCGGCCACCGCAGCGTCCCCCCGGAAGGTGGCCGGGTGCGGCTCCAGGACGGCCCCGCCGCCGACGGTCTGCCGGCGGCCGGAGTCGCGCAGGATGAACCGGTCGGAGAAGTCGAGCACCGCCGGCTTGGCCAGCCGGATCGCCGCCAGGCCGGGTTCGCCCGCCGCCTTCGGCTCCTGCAGGAACCGCAGGGTGGCGTCGATCTCCACCGAGCCGGCGTGGAACTTGTACGCCCCCCGCTCCTGCGGCACGTGGTCGAGGTGGGGGAGAAAGCTGATCGATGCCAGCAGCTTGTCGGTCGTGCGCCAGGTGTCGACCGCGCCGAGCACGTGGCCCCGCCCCAGCGCCTTGGCCTCGGCGCCGACCAGGTTCAGTGCGGTGCGGTTTCCGGGCCCGAGCCGGGTCCACTGGGTACGGTGGGACTGAATGGTCCGGATGCGAGCCCGCTGGTTTCCCGGCAGGATCTCCACGGCCTGGTCGACCTCGAGGTAGCCCCCGCCCAGCGTGCCGGTAACGACGGTTCCGGAGCCCTTGATCGAAAAGACGCGGTCGATCCACAGGCGCGGGCGGCCCAGGTCGGGGGGGTCGGGCGTCTGGCCGAGCAGCGAGTCGATGGCGGCGACCAGTTGGGGGATGCCCTCTCCGGTCAGCGCCGACACGGCGACGATCGGCGCACGGGCCAGCACGGTTCCCCGGATCCGGCTCTTCACCGCCTCCCGCACCTCTTCGAGGACCTGCTCGTCGACGGTATCGGTCTTGGTGATGACGACTATCGCAGCCGAGATGCCCAGCAGGTTCAAGATGTCGAGGTGCTCTTGCGACTGCGGCTTCCAGCCCTCGTTGGCGGCGACGACGAACAGGTTGAGGTTGATCGCCCCGGCGCCGGCGAGCATGTTCTTGATGAACCTCTCGTGGCCCGGAACGTCGACGATCCCGACCTCGCGCCCGCCCGGCGTGGTGAACCAGGCGAATCCCAGGTCGATGGTCAGGCCGCGGCGCTTCTCCTCCTCCAGCCGGTCGGGGTCGATCCCGGTGAGGGCGTTTACCAGGGTGCTCTTTCCGTGGTCGACGTGGCCCGCGGTGCCGATTACCGGCATGTGTCTGCTGGCATCTAGGCCTTTTTGAGCGCGTCGCCCAGGGCGGCGGCCACGATGGAGTCCTCTTCGGCCGCCATCGTGCGAAGGTCGAGGATCAGCGCGCCGTCCTCGATGCGGGCAACGACGTGCGGCTCGTAGCCGCGCAGGGCGGCCGCCAGGTCCTGGGCTCCGGTCGAGGTGGATTCCACCCGGATCAGTGCGGTAGGGATGCGGCTTGCGGGGGCCGAGCCGCCACCGGTGGTGGAGAAGCCGGACGTGACCTCGGTCTTGCCGTCGCTTGCCGGCAGGCCGGCGACTATCTTCTCCGCCCGAGCCCGCAGCTCCTCGACGCCGGTGAGCGCCATCCTCCAGAACGGGATCCGGGAGGGGTCGCCGGCCAGGTAGGCGGACAGGGTCGACTCGAGCGCCGCCAGGGTGGTCTTGTCGGTCCGGAAGGCACGAAGCAGCGGGCTGCGACGCAGCCGGTCGATCGCCTCGGCGCGGCCGACCACGATCCCGGCCTGGGGCCCGCCCAGCAGCTTGTCGCCCGAGAAGGTGACCAGGTCGGCGCCGTCGTCGACCGCCTCGGTAACCGAGGGCTCGCCCTTGAGCCACGGCGGAACGCCGCCGGGCAGGTGGCGGGAGAGCAGGCCGCTGCCGACGTCGTGGATCAGCGCAAGCCCGCGGGAGTGGGCCAGCTCGGCCAGCTCGCGTCCGGACACCGACTTGGTGAAGCCGGTCACCGCGTAGTTGGAGGGGTGGACCTTGAGGATCGCCGCGGTCTCGGGACCGATCGCGTTGACGTAGTCCTTGAGGTGGGTGCGGTTGGTGGTACCCACCTCGCGCATGATCGCTCCCGACTCGGCCATGATCTCGGGGATTCGGAACTCGCCGCCGATTTCGATCAGCTCGCCGCGGGAGATGATCGCCTCCCGGCCCCGGGCCAGGCCGGACAGCGCCAGCAGGACCGCCGAGGCGTTGTTGTTGACCACCAGCGCCGCCTCGGCCCCGGTGAGGGCGACGAGCGTCTCGGCCGAGTGGTCGTAACGGCTGCCGCGGCGGCCCTCGGCGAGGTCGAACTCGAGGTTGGAGTAACCGGCGCCGGTGTCGGCGACTGCGGCGAGGGCGTCCTCCGACAGCGGGGCCCGCCCGAGGTTGGTGTGGAGCAGGACGCCGGTGGCGTTGATCACCGGACGGAGGCGCCGGCGGCGCCGGTCGGACAGGGCTGCCGCGGCCGCCTCGACCAGCTCCTCGAACGACGGCGCCGGCGTGCCTTGAAGGATGGTTTCGGTCGCGGCGGCGATCGCCTCCCGCGCCGCCGCCACTCGGAGCGGGTGGGGCGCCGAGTCGGGGAGGGCCCCGCTCAGCCGGTCGACCTGAGGAAGGCTTCGCAGCTCGGATGCCCGCATCTCGGCGGTGGTCTTCCCCATTCGCCCATTTTAGCCACCGGCCGATTATGCGGGTCCCGGACATACAAAGGCCCCCCGGGGGGAATCGGGGGGCCTCTGCAGATCTCCCGGCCCCTTAAAGGGGCCGGTCGAACCTTTAGCTACTGAGCGGGCCTGCGAAGGCCTCGATGATCAGGATCACGGTCGGACCGATGATCACGACCATCAGCGCCGGGAAGATGAACAGCAGCAGCGGGAACAGCAGTTTCACGGGAAGCTTGGCTGCCATCTCCCGGGCCCTCTGCCTGCGCAGAAGCCTCATCTCCGAAGCGTGGGTCTGGAGGACGTCAGCCACCGGGCTTCCGATGGTGTCCGCCTGGATCAGGGCCATTGCGAACGTCGACAGCTCGCCGATCTCCGTCCGGTCGCGGAGCTTCTGCAGTGCCTGACGCCGGCTGGAACCCAGCTGGATTTCCTGCAGGAGGCGCTGGAGCTCTTCGCCCAGTGCTCCGGGGAGCTTGCGAGCGACCAGTTCGATGGCGCCTTCCAGGCCCATACCGGCCTGGACGGCAATCGCCATCAGGTCGATCGTTTCCGGAAGCGTGCGGCGGATCTCCTCCTGACGAGCCTCGCCTTTCTTGGCGATCCACAGGTCGGGAAGGAAGAACCCGATCGATCCACCCATTACCGCCCACAGAACCACCGGTCCGAAGGAGGCGCCCAGCGCCGCCATCGCCAGCGGAACCACGGTGGCTCCGACCGCAACACCCGCAGCCTTGATGGCCAGGATTCCCTCCACGCCCCCGGGACCGAGCCCGGCGAGCTGCGCGTGCCGGCGCATCCTCTTCATCTGCCAACCGGGAGTGAGCGTCCGGCCCATCCGGCGGAAAGTTCCCCAGGCCGGTCCCAGGAAGCGTTCCGTGAACGGCCGGTCGATCTCCTCCTGGTAGCCGGGTCCCTCGGTGAGCAGAACGTCGCTCGCCGAGGTGGCCACTCGCCGTGAGGTCATCGTCTGACCGATCCCTACCGCAACCAATCCGAGTCCGCCAGCAACTGCGGCGACACTCATTATCAACAGCACAGTTTCCATCTCAGACCTCCACTTGGATCATGCGCCGCATCCAGAGGGAGCCCAGGATCATTCCCGTCGCCGCAGCGCCGAGCATGACCTACCCGAAGGGGGTGCTGATAAGCGGGTCCATGTAGCCGCGGCGGAAG